>CANQSM010000021.1 GCA_947626525.1 uncultured Phocaeicola sp.
GGTTCTTTGTAAAGTTACAAAATATCTATCATATTGGCAAATAATTAGTTGACTAAATTCTGAATATCCCTATTTAGTCCTACAATCATCAAATAAAATTATGAAACGAACAAAGATAGACATTTTGCCTACAAAACAAAAAGAATATTCGACAAAATCACCATCCGGAAACAATCCGACCGATCAAAATGTCCTTTTCAAAGAGGCCTGCAACAGGATATCGGTTCTACCGATAGAGGCGTTCAGACAAACGCACTCAAAACCTTCGATGGCTCGCCGGCCAATCCTTCCTTTGCACCGAAATAAAATAATGTTAAATTAATTGATTACGATGCAAAGGACTCCAAAAAATGTTACAAGATTGTTACGCAGACATTACGTTCATATCACAAAAAGATTTCATGATTTCAGGGTCATATTCCATAACCCTTGTTTGCTTCCATCATGAAACCATTGTTACTCTTTATAGTATCATACCATATATGCTCATCAGCTCCCCAGCATGGTTCATTACGCAAATGAACGAATCATGCAGGGTGATCCGACAAGGCAAGCGCAAAAGAATCTATTCAAACGACGAAGGAAAAGCAAGCAACTGATATGCCAATGCCCTGGCCATCCGTTCATGCCCTTTGGCGTTAGGATGCAAACGATCGGTCTTCCCATCATGGAAATAACGCACATGGGAATCATTCAGCGGATACAATCCGCAAATGCTATTCAAGTCAATTACCGGAACAGCCCAAACATTGGCTGTTTCCTTCACGACGTTCACATATTCATCTACATACAAGCCTATTTTATTAGGGAACAGCTCTTCCGGTTGCACATTATTCCCGCTAAAACGGGCCTGTGCCCGGTGAATAGGTGTCAACATGATAATCTGTTTTTCCGGATAGCGCGTCTTCAAGAAATCCATCACGAGATTAATCCGTCCCCGAAATGTAGAGTCATTCAATACCGGTTCCCTATATTTACGGAGTTCCGTCAGCCCTCCTTTCACTTCCGTCTCCCGCTCACTCACCGTATACCACTCTCCCAGCGGAACCCCTCCGTTATAATCATTCGTTCCGGCAAAAATAAATATGGCGTCAAGGCTGTCTCCTTTTTCCTCCCATAGATGTTGTGCCTGTTTCAAGATTCCATCCATCCGGTTCCCATTGATTCCATATACATAAGGTGTAAAACACAACCATTCCGCCAAATACTCCCAATAGCATTTTTCCGTACCTATGCGTTTCTTATCCGTAATGGAGTCACCCAAAAAAGCCACCCGTTTGCCTTTCCATTGAGTATGCGCAGGCATTTCCGGCTGTCCGGCCGCGACTTCATTGCCAAGGATTGGCGCCGGATGCACATGGGTTGATAAAATCAAAGATGCCAAAAAGCATGCTGTCACACGTCTGTTCATTGTTCTATTTTTTTATTCTTCTCTATTCTTTACGGAGAAAATATCCTGAAACATTGGTTACGTTATGCAAAAGCCTCAATGCGTCAACGTATAACAATGTTATTACCTTCCAATACCACATGCACTTTCTGCAACCGGTTCAGATTGTCGAGGGCCTGTGCGAGACTCGCGCTGCGCAAAGCGCTGAAATGCATTTTATCATCAATGTATTGGAGGTTCTCAAACACAACCCCAACGTTATACCAGCGCCCCAAATCCTGCAAGATTTCAATAAATGGACGATTCTGAAAATAAAAGTAACCATTTATCCACTGAGTGATACCATACGTATCCACTTCTTTCAGAACATGTATATGCCCATCCTTCTCCACGTATGCTCCCTGACCCGGTTTCAAAATAATATCAGATTCCGAATTGTCTGAAGCCAAAATAGATATGGAACCGTCAATCAACGATACTTGCGTTTTCTCTGATGTATAATTCCGGAAATTGAACTCCGTACCCAACACACGTATTTTCATCTTGTCCGTCTCCACCACAAAAGGGATCTCTTTATCGTGAGCTACTTTAAAATAAGCCTCTCCGGTTAAAATAACCTTACGTGAATCTTTCGTAAAAGCCATGGGAAATTGCAAACTGCTTTCAGCATTCAACCAGACTTCCGTACCATCGGGCAACGTGACTTTAAAATCGACCCCTCTTGGAGTGGATAAAGTTCTCATCTTCACCTTATCGCTCGCAACAGAAGTCTCAGCGGTATTCAATGGAGAAAAGAAAGAGATAGAATCTTTCCTGGCAAAAGAATTCAACTGTTCACCTTCGCTTTCCAAGACAACCACCTGAGGGCCCTCATCATATTCCATGGCAATCAGAGAAGGTTCGTGCACGATGGGAGTCGTAGCAACATAATGATACACAAGCAATCCGACGCATACTGCCGCCGCTCCAGCCAACGCTGCTCCCCATACACGCCAGCGGGACCTCTCAGAAGTTTTGGCGGAAGAAATAACCTCTCTCTTGAACCTATTCCATGCCCGACCCGTATCCGGAGAAGCGGTATACTCCCTGTTTGCCGTCCTTTGAACCAAACGATACAAACGATAATCAGCCTTGTTTTCCGGCCGAGAAAAAAAGTCACGGAGTTCTTCCTCCGAATAATCCTCCGGATGATTCAATATAGAAGTAAAATCATACTCCCTTTGCTGTTCTTTTATGTCTGTTTCGCCCATGGTATATTAAATAACGTGCCAACTATCTAATCAGTTACCTTTTTCCAGCCTTTTTCTTAAATTCTTCACGTAAAATAGCAAAGGCTTTCACCATATGTTTATGAATGGCAGCTTCACTTAAGTTCATAGCCTCAGCCACCTCCTTATATTTCTGTCCTTTAAAATAACATTGCTCAAAAATCAGACGTGTTTGGGAAGAGAATGTGGCAAGAATCTTCCGCATATATGCAATATCCTCTTCCAAACTTTCCGAATCCTCCTCCTCCCATTCTGATTCCATATCTAAAAAGACTTGCTGATATTGCCGTTCAACAGACTGATGCCGAAGGTAATCAATGCTTCGGTTACGCACCGAACGATACAACCACGCATCTACCCGTCCTTTCCTCAGCCTGACATATTGTCCCCAAGCTTCACTGAAAACATCCCCTACAATATCTTTTGAGGCCTCTGCATTTCCTATTATATCATAAGCGCAATAAAAAAGCCGGGAATAGTTTTCTTTAAACAATTCCTCAAACTCTTTCTCTAACCATGCAACATTCCTCATTCAAAACTCTTATATCCCTGTGCAAACATAGCTATTTTTATGTAAATACAGCATGTTTTTATCAGCAAAAGTTCAAATAGGCAAACATTTTGTTTCCAGAACGATATTTACATCACGATTAAAATAGCGGATGTGCAAAAAAAATCGGTCCACATGCATTATTTTCCAAATTTGAAATGTGGCAGTTACAAGGATTGGAAGGAAAAAGGCGATTGCAAAATCTCATTTTTCCCGAAGGATTTGTGTACGACAAAAATAAGAACGATATTTTCAGTAGATAACAGGAACAAAAAAAGAAGAGACAAACCGCCAAAATGACGATTTGTCCCTTAGAGTACTCGGAGCGGGACTTGAACCCGCACAGCTGCAATAGCCAAGGGATTTTAAGTCCCTCGTGTCTACCGATTCCACCATCCGAGCATCCTTGTAAAGAACGAGAGCGGAAAACGAGACTCGAACTCGCGACCCCAACCTTGGCAAGGTTGTGCTCTACCAACTGAGCTATTTCCGCAAAATCTTAAATGCGGGTGCAAAGATATCTTTTTTTCTAATATTCACCAAACATTCACACATTTTTTCTCTTCCCTTTAATTGCCGAAACTTTTTATTTCGCTTCCTATACAAACAATGCCATTTATAGCCATAAGGTTTTCGCATTGGATGGACAGGTTGAGCGCGAAACGAACAGCCAAATTTTTTGCAACAACAAAATTCAGAAACCTACTTTCCATTTCTTCTGGTACGTACCAAAATGGCGCCATTAGCTCCCTGCGAACCATAGATACTGGCATCTTTCATCACTTCCACATAATCAACATCATAAATACTGATAGTGGATAAATCATCCACAATAACTCCGTCAACCACAAACAAAGGCGTGGAGCTGGAATAAAAACTTTTCTGACCATGAATGATTACCCCTTCCCGTTCTCCCGGAGCCGAAGAAGTGGTAATGTTCAAACCGGCAATACGACCCTGCAACGCACTCAAGATGGTAGAGGCCCCACTCCTCCGAAGTTCCTCACCGGAAATGCCACTGCTGTATCCGGTAAATTCGCGGCGTTTCACAAAGCCATAACCGAAATCCACCAGTTCTTGGTCTTCTTTGGCCTGCACGGAATGTGACTGGGACTGCCACATAATTTTCAGGCTTTTTCTGCCCTCTATCGGAATGGTGTAAGTTTCCTTCTTCCACACCAGTTTCAATGTATCATAAGCGGCAACATCAGTCAACCCAAAACGCCCTTTACGGTTCGTACGCGTACGCTTTTCTTTTGCATTCAGCAAAGAAACCCTCACATTCGAGATACCTTTTCCATTCATATCCGTAATCAGCCCGTTAAACGGAACACCCTTCTGCGCGCTTAATGGCAACACAAAAAGGAAGGCCAGCCAAAAAAGTCCAACAGATTTCATCATGATGCGTATTTTTAAAGATTTGAGTATTATTTAAGAACCAATTATCCTATTTAGCGCCCCAGCAAAGCGTTCTCAGCCTGTTCCATAGCTGTAAAATTGAAATCCGCGACAACCTTTTCCATCAACAGGACAATTTTGTCGTTACACAGATTTCCTATACTTCCCTCATGCGTATGGTGCACTTCCTTCACATGTGAAAACTTACCAGCCTCAACATCCAGTCCTACTTTTTTATAGGCGTCACGAAAAGGCATGCCTTCAGAGGCCAGACGATTTACTTCTTCCACACTGAAAATAAGCAAATATTTATCATCATCCAAAATATGTTCATTCACCTTTATTTCGCGCATAATATGCGTTGTCATCTGCAGACAATCCTTTAATTCCTGAAAAGCCGGAAGGAACACCTCTTTAATGATTTGCAAATCGCGGAAATATCCGGAAGGCAAATTATTGGCTATCATCATAATTTGTTGAGGCAACGCCTGTATCTTATTGCATTTGGCCCTGGTCAGCTCGAATACATCCGGATTTTTTTTATGAGGCATGATGCTCGACCCTGTCGTACATTCATCCGGCAATTTCACGAAACCGAAATTCTGGCTGCTGAACAGGCAGGCATCGTATGCCAGCTTGGAAATAGTGCCGGCTATAGAGGCTAAAGCAAAAGCCACATTCCGTTCCATCTTTCCACGCCCCATTTGTGCATACACCACATTATAGTTCATGGAATCGAATCCTAAAAGTTCCGTTGTCATGCTCCGGTTCAGAGGAAAAGAAGAGCCGTATCCAGCCGCCGACCCCAACGGATTGCGATTGCACATTCTGAACGCGGATTGCAAGAACATCATATCGTCAACCAAACTCTCGGCATACGCGCCAAACCAAAGGCCAAAAGAAGAGGGCATGGCAATCTGAAGATGCGTGTATCCCGGCATCAGGACCTGCTTGTATCGCTCGCTTTGTGCAATCAGCACCTGAAAGAGCTGCTCCACCATCTCGGCCACTTCTTTTATCTGGGTACGGGTAAACAACTTCAAATCGACCAGCACCTGGTCATTCCGCGAACGGCCGCTATGGATTTTCTTTCCGATATCTCCCAGTTTACGCGTAAGCATCAGCTCCACTTGAGAATGCACGTCTTCCACGCCTTCTTCTATGATGAATCCTCCTCGCTCCGCCGATGCATATATCGTTCTCAATTCATCCAAAAGCTGACGAAGCTCTTCCGACGTAAGCAGTCCGATACTTTCAAGCATGGTTATATGGGCCATAGACCCCAGCACATCATGCTTCGCCAGATACAAATCCATTTCCCGGTCACGCCCCACGGTAAATTTCTCTATATCCTTGTTTACCTGCACATTTTTTTCCCAAAGTTTCTGCGCCATAATTGCCTACATTTAATAAGGTATTGCAGCCAACATATCGGCTATTTTTTCCAGTCCCTCCTGCAAAGGTTTTGAAACCATTCCTTTTATAAAGGGATTCAACTCCACTCTGATGGTCAACTTCATTTTGCACTGCGCTTCCGTAACCGGCGCCAACTGTATCCATAAATTAAACGGAAGAGGCGAATTGGCCGTCTCAAACTTCACACATTTGCAGGGTTCCCGATCAATAATATGCAAACTGACATTTCCTACCGGAGAAACGGTAAAGCTTACAGAATCCGCATCAAAATTCAGGTTTTGCACTTTATCGGGGACTCGATCTTTCACACTCTCCAAACTATTCAAATCTGAAATCTTTGAATACACCTGCTCCTGACTACACGGAATTACTTTTATTCCACTTTCAAATTGAGTCATATATAAATTACTTGTATAAATACAAAAAAGAACTATCCGGACCATATACAAGCCCGAATGGCTCCTTTCGTAACAAATATTCAAGATTAATTATTTCACATCCCAATGCGCAGGGTCTTTCCTCCAGACCTGGAGCACCTCCACATCATCTTCACTAATGTAATCGGTTTTCAATGCTGTTTCCAATACAGCTTCGTAATTGGTCAGCGTCACCAATTCCACCTTAGCGTTCTTGAAAGCTTTCACAGCGACATCGAATCCGTATGTAAACGAAGCAATCATGCCAATTACTTCACAACCGTCACGACGAATCGCCTCCACAGCTTTCAGGCTACTTCCTCCTGTCGAAACCAAATCTTCCACTACAACCACTTTCATTCCCGGACGAAGTTCACCCTCAATCAAGTTTTCCAATCCATGATCTTTCGGAGTAGAGCGCACATAGACAAACGGCAAATTCAATTCGTCTGCCACCAAGGCTCCTTGAGGAATGGCACCGGTAGCAACTCCTGCAATGGCATCTACCTGACCGAATTTTTCAAGAATCAAACGAGAAATTTCAATTTTCACAAAATTACGAAGAGACGGATACGAAAGAGTCTTACGATTATCACAATAAAAAGGGGACTTCCATCCCGAAGCCCAAGTAAAAGGATTAGCGGGTTGCAATTTGATAGCCTTGATCTTAAGTAACTTCTCCGCAAAAATCTTCTCTAAATTCTTCATAATAAAACTATGTACTATGTATATTAAATGTGTTGCAAATATAACGAAAGTAATGAAATAATACCTATTTCCCCACCTGGATTTTTTCGCAATTAATATATTTTATTCCCGTATGCGAGTCTGAAAAATCATTCCCGGGCGACAGCCAATGTCAATACGCTGACGGACAGATTCGGAACAACGGACAATGCTTCCACACACGAAATCAGCGTAGCCCCGGTGGTTACGACGTCATCAATCAATAGAATGTGCTTTCCGGATAGGAATGTAGCGTTCGTTACCGAAAAAATGCCTTGCACATTTTCCCAACGTTCCATTCTCCGCTTCCGTGTCTGAGTAGGATTGGCGACACGACGTACTAACACACCTGTACTGACTGGAATAGAGGTGACAGCAGAAATCCCGGCCGCCAGTTTATCACACTGGTTATACCCGCGTTTCCTTTTCTTCACACCCGCCAAAGGAACCGGTACCAGCAAGTCGATGTCTTTAAAGAAGCCGGAAGGCACCATTTCACCGGCCATCACTTTTCCCATATAAACGCCTATTTGCGGACAATGATTATATTTCAGCTCATGGAGTATCCGGCAAGCGGCATTATCCTTATAGTAAAAGAAAAAGGCCGCAGCATGTCTCACATCGGTACGCCCCCAGAAGTCCCGTTCCAAAGGATTTCCTGCCTCCATAGCATAATGAGTACGGGGCAAACTGCGCAAGCAGGAGATACAAACATGTTCTTCCGTGCGTGTCAACCTTTGTCCGCACATCACGCAACTCCGTGGAAACAACAGCTCCAATATGTCATGCATCCACCCAATCATCCGTTTCTTTTATGGCCACACAACGACGGATTTCATCCATTTCAAAACCACGCCCCAATGCGAAGCGAATCAGTTTTCCACTCATTTCATATTTATTCCGCGCACTAAGGGTTCGTCGTTTAGATTCAAGCAGACTCCTCAAGACAGAACGATATTCATCCTCGTCAATCTCCTCCAACAAGGGAGCCGAGATTTCCGAAGGAATCTTTTTCATCCACAAGGCTTGGGCTATTTTATGACGGCCCCATTTGTCATACTTCAACTTATCATGGATGAAAAAGCGACAATACCGGTTCTCATCCAGATATTTTTCTGCCACCAGACGTTCCAATATGCGTCTTTTACTGTCCGATGAAACACCCCACCCGTCTAACTTTTCCGACACTTCCGAACTACAATGTTCCGCCAACGAACAATAGGCCGCAGCCTTATACAACGCTTCTTCTTCATTCAATTCTTTCATAATCTTGCTTTTATCATCCGATCGTTTCCCGACAAATCTTTTCGCAACTCCACCAGACCATATCCCAAGCCTTCCAACATCGTCCTTATCTGTCCGCCATACGTCCGGTTTATCTCCAGATAAAGCGTTCCCGTAGGCGCCAGCAACGTTTTTCCCAGTTCTGCAATGCGCCGGTAGAACACCACCGGATCTTCATCCGGCACAAACAGGGCCAGTCCGGGTTCCCAATCGAGCACATTCCGTTCCATCTCTTTTTTCTCCGAAGCGGTAATATAGGGAGGATTACTTACTACCACATCAAAATATTCCGTTTCCTTTACGGGCGCAAAGATATCCTGCCGCTCAAACCGGACGGAAGTCCCGTGCAGGCGGTTGTTTTCGCATGCCACTTCCAACGCTTCCGATGAGATGTCCCAAGCCAGGAGTTCCGCTTGTGGACAACGCCTCGACAGGACAATCGGAATGCATCCGCTACCGGTCCCGATATCCAATATGCGAAGGGAGGTATCCGACAAATCATCCAAAATCCAGCCGACCAGTTCTGCCGTCTCCGGACGAGGAATCAGGACATGGCTGTTGACCCGGAAAGAAAAGCCGCAAAAATCCGCTTCCCCTAAAATGTACTGAATCGGCTCGTTATCACGGAGCCTTCGAAGAATATCTTCCAGTTCTTTTGCCTGTTCCGGTAAGAATTGTATATCTTTGTCCATATAAACATCCAGCATGCGTATCCCGAACTTCTTTTCGAGCAACAGACCGATGAGAGCCTTTATCTCGGAAGGAGGATAAAGCGAATGCAAAGATTGTCTGATGTATTGAATAACTTGTTGCATAACTGTGCAAAAATAGACAAATAAAACCATTCTGAGATGAGCGAAGATGAAAAATATATGGCCCGTTGTCTTCAGTTGGCAGAGAACGGCTTTTCCCATGCAGCCCCCAACCCTATGGTAGGAGCAGTCATCGTACACAACCACCGTATCATTGGCGAAGGATACCACATCCGATGCGGAGAAGCACATGCGGAAGTCCATGCCATACGCTCTGTAAAAGAAAGCGGACTATTGCAGGAGTCAACCCTCTACGTCAATCTGGAGCCCTGTTCCCATTATGGGAAGACACCCCCTTGCGCCGATTTGATTATCGAGAAGCGGATACCACGGGTGGTAGTGGGCTGTATCGACCCATTTGCAAAAGTAGCCGGAAAAGGAATACAGAAGCTGAAGGACGCGGGCATAGAAGTCACCGTAGGCATTCTGGAGAAAGAATGTATCCAGCTCAACCGGAGATTCATCACCTATAACCAATGCCAACGACCTTACATCACCTTGAAATGGGCAGAATCGGCCAACGGTTTCATCGACATGGACAGAACGGGAGGACGCCCCTGTGTACTATCCAGCCCACTGACACAAATGCTGGTACACAAAAAGAGAGCGGAAAACCAAAGCATATTGGTGGGAAGACGCACCGCCTTGTTAGACGACCCATCCCTGACCGTGCGTAACTGGCAGGGAGAGAATCCCGTCCGGTTAGTCATCGACAGACATCTGTCGCTCCCCGCACACCTGCAACTTTTCAACGGACAGGCGCCTACTCTGATCTTTACGGAGAAAACAGGATGCTCTTTCCCTCACAAAGAATACATTCGACTGGATTTCCAACAGGATATCCTGCCACAAATTTTACGGACTTTATACGAACGTCATCTCCAGACACTGCTGGTGGAGGGAGGGCAAATACTTTTACAAAGTTTCCTCGATGCCAATCTGTGGGATGAGATTCTCATCGAAAAAACATCGGCCGTCCTGCCTTCAGGAGTCAAAGCCCCCCAATGTCCCTTTTCACTAACGCCCAACGTGGAATCACATTTCGGCTCTCTGTTTTTTCATTACACCCGTTTCCAACTCTCTCCGACATGAAAATGCTGATGTATGGTGCCTCTTCATCCGTTACAACCATTGGCTTCGCAACGTCACGGCGTTTACAGCTACTCCTTGCACGCTCTCACCACGCCTTTACGGCACCTCTCCGCAGAAGTTCAAAATCCTCTGCCGCCAGACATTTTTTCCGAAAAAAACGCTTCTTACGTTAGCGCTATGCAGATAAATTAGATTGCTTTATCTATAAATTTGTATAAAACTTCTTGTGTTTGTTCGATATAGAAAAAATTGTTTCTATTTTTGCAACTTGTAAATCACAATATATAATTTTTAAATGAGAAAAACAATCTACGCAATTATAAGTTTTCTGGCGGTACCTTTTCTTTTTTTTTCGTGCTTGGACAATAATGACACGACATACGAATTCAGTTCCGATGCACTCATCTCTGCATTTTCCATCAACAACATAGAAACAAAGGTTCCTTCCAAAACGGCAGCCGGAAAAGACACGACTTTAATTGTCACCACCATCGGCAGTAATTATAGCTTTACCATTGACCAGAACGAGAACCGGATTTATAACAGTGATTCCCTGCCGGCAGGAACTGATATAACCAAAGTTACTTTAAATCTCAGCATAGTAGGATATGCCGTGGTCTACGAAAAGAACCAGCAAGATACGATCTGGACAAACACCGATTCACTGGATTTTACCAAACCGGTTAATCTCAAGGTGTATGCGTATGATGGAACGCCACGTTCCTACAAAGCCCAAATCAATGTACACAAGCAAGACCCGGATTTTTTGCAATGGACACAACTGGAAAATACGGACTTCAATGTAAACGCAGCATATCGCCAGAAAGCGGTTTCATACAACAACCGGATTTACGTTTTTGCCGAAGGGGCAAACCAAGTTCAGGTAACCTCCACCGAAATGACAAATGGACGAAGCTGGACACCACTTCAAGACATAACCGGCATCCCCGTCACCGCAGACTATTCGTCGGTAATTGCGTTCAAAGGCAGCAATGAAGAGGAAAAGTTGTATTTACTTGCTCAGAACGAGCTTTATGTCTCTTCCGACGGAACAAACTGGAGCAAAGTGGATACCAATCGTACCTTCACTCAATTGTTCGCCTCTTCTTCCACACACTTGTACGGAATAAGCGACCAGAAAATTGTAGAATCGGAAAACGCCTTGGCTTGGACGGAACAAGGAGATGTTACGGCTTATTTCCCGACAGAGACTGTATCTTATACAGTATGTAAATTGGCCACGAACTCTCAAATAGAACGGCTCGTTGTCGTAGGGGAAAGAAATGTGGAAAGTGATACCACAGCTGTGGTATGGAGCAAGCTCTCCAATGAAAGCAAATGGACTCCCCTGCTTCAGCAGGAGGATAATCCTTACGGCTGTCCGAAACTGAAAGAGCTGGCGGTTATTCATTACGACGATGATCTCTACGCATTCGGCGGAGTAAAAGACTTCACCACCACACTGCCGGTGAAAGCTTTCGGAGATCTCTACCAATCAGTAGACCACGGAATGACATGGAAGACCACTCGGAAAATAATGCTTCCCGAAGAATTCATCGACAAGACAAGCCATTTCTCGTATGTAGTGGACACGGACAACTACATCTGGATTATGTGGAGTGGAAGCAACGATGTTTGGAAAGGAAGAATCAACCGCTTGGGGTTTGTCAAGAAATAAAGAATAAGACCACCGAATTACACGATAAATATGCTATATAAAGATCAAATAGACACCAATAAGGTTCCTCAGCACGTGGCCATTATCATGGATGGCAACGGACGATGGGCCAAACAACACGGGCATCACCGTACCTATGGACACCAGAAAGGAGCTGAAACTGTTCGAAAAGTCGTTGAAACGGCAGCGTCCATCGGAATAAAATACCTGACATTATATACCTTCTCCACAGAGAATTGGAATCGCCCCGAGGAAGAAGTGACTGCACTGATGGATCTCCTTTTCCAATCGATAGAAGAAGAGACCTTTATGACGAAAAATATCAGTTTCCGGGTCATCGGAGACATGCAGAGGCTTCCACAAAAGGTTCAGGAACGATTGAACCAATGCATGGAACATACAGCACAAAACACCCGCATGTGTCTGGTACTGGCACTCAGTTATTCTGCAAAATGGGAAATAACGGAAGCCGTCAGACAGATTGCCCGGAAAGTGAGCAAGCACGAGATAGACATAGATGCCATCAATGAAGATCTGATTTCATCTCAGCTTTCCACCCATTTCATGCCCGATCCGGATTTGCTCATCCGCACCGGAGGAGAAGTTCGGCTCAGTAATTACCTCTTATGGCAGTGCGCTTATTCAGAACTTTATTTTTGTGATACATTTTGGCCTGATTTCCAAGACGAAGAATTCTATAAAGCTATTTGTGAATTCCAAAACAGAGAACGCCGTTTCGGTAAAACCAGCGAACAAATAGTCAACGATTAACGATTAACATGCAGTGATGAAAACATTTTCGGTACTAACATTGAAATTTCAAACAACAATAGGTCTATTATTGCTTATTTGCCTGAGCTTTACCCCAGAGAGCGGACAAGCACAGAATACGAACAACGACAATGATTCCAAGCCGATCATCCTTTATTCCGGTACTCCGAGAAAATGTGAAATCGGAGGCATACGGGTAACAGGAGGAGAAGGATACGAAGATTACGTATTGATTGGCTTGTCCGGTCTGTCTGTAGGCCAAACCATTTCCGTTCCGGGTGATGAAGTTACTCAAGCCATCCGCCGCTATTGGCGTCACGGACTGTTTTCTCAAGCAAGAATTGAAGCCGACAGCATTGTAGACAACAAAATATACCTGAACATCATTCTGGCCCAGCGCCCGAGAGTATCCGACATTCATTATAGCGGAGTGAAAAAATCGGAACGCGAAGATTTGGAAACCCAATTAGGACTGGCTAAAGGCGGACAAGTGACTCCGAACCTGATAGACAGAGCCAAACTTTTAGTAAAGAGATATTTCGATGGGAAAGGATTCAAGAATGCGGAAGTACTTGTTCTTCAACGTGATGATCCTAACAACAAAAATCAAGTCATCATAGATGTAAACATTGATAAAAAAGAGAAAGTAAAGATTCACCAAATCACCATAGAAGGTAATACGGCACTGACAGACAAGAAAATCAAACGCCTCATGAAAAAGACAAACGAGAAGAACAAACTTGCGAATATTTTTAAAACCAAAAAGTTCATTGAGGAAAAATACGAGGCGGACAAAGAAAGTGTCATCGATAAATACAACGAATTAGGTTATCGTGACGCCATCATCGTAACTGACAGCGTGACCAACTACGATGACAATACCGTAGATATTTTCTTGCGCATAGAAGAAGGAAACAAGTACTACGTCCGCAACATCTCTTGGGTGGGAAACACCATCTATTCATCGGAGGCATTGAATGAGGCGTTACGCATGAAGAAGGGAGACGTCTACAATCAGAAATTATTGAACGACCGTATCAACGGAGATGAGGACGCCATCGGCAACTCCTATTATAATCAAGGCTATGTGTTCTTCAACGTCGATCCGGTAGAAGTAAATGTGGATAACGACTCCATTGATTTGGAGATGCGTATGATAGAAGGTCCGCAAGCGAGCATCAACCGAGTACGTATTACCGGTAACGACCGCTTGTACGAAAACATTATCCGCCGTGAGTTACGTACCCGGCCGGGTGAGCTTTTCAGTAAAGACGCATTGGAACGGTCATATCGTGAACTGGCACAAATGGGACACTTCAATCCGGAAACCATCAACCCGAAAGTAGAGCCCGACCCGCAGAACGGAACAGTTGACATCAACTATATATTGGAGTCGAAAGCAAACGACCAGATTGAATTCTCGGCAGGTTGGGGGCAGACCGGCGTCATCGGCAAACTGAGTTTGAAGTTCACCAACTTCTCCATGAAAAACCTTTTCTCCAAAAACGACAACAAGAGAGGCATCCTCCCGCAAGGCGACGGACAAACACTGACCATCAGCGGACAAACAAACGGTAGCTATTACCAGTCGTACAGTCTGTCGTTCTTCGACCCTTGGTTTGGAGGAAAACGCCCGAACCAATTCTCGATAACGGCCTTCTATTCCAAACAGACCGATGTAAACGACAACTATTACAACGCGTCTTACTACAACAACTATTATAATTACATGTACGGATATGGTAACTATAACAGCAGTTACTACGGTTATAACATGGATTCGTATTACGACCCGGACAAATCCGTACAGCTGTACGGTCTGTCCATCGGCTGGGGTAAACGTCTGAAATGGCCGGACGACTACTTCACCTTGACAGCGGAAATGTCATACCAACGCTATGTATTGAAAGATTGGCAGTATTTTCTCATTGCCAACGGTAAATGCAACAATATCAGTTTCGGCCTGACGTTGGCGCGCAGTTCATCGGATAACCCCATTTTCCCGAGACGCGGCTCCGACTTCTCTTTGTCCGTGCAATTCACACCGCCCTATTCCATGTTCGATAACATCGACTACAAGAATCTGGCAACCAGTACGAGCGATCCGCATTATGAAGACGACATGAAAAAGAAATACAAATGGGTAGAATACCACAAATGGAAATTCAAAGGTAAAATGTATACCGCTCTTACAGGAAACAACAAATGTCCGGTATTGATGACCCGTGTTGAATTCGGATTGCTAGGAAGCTATAATAAATATAAAAGATCTCCGTTCGAAACATTTTATGTAGGAGGTGACGGTATGACCGGATATTCAAGCAGCTATGCGACCGAAACCATCGGTCTCCGCGGATATGGGAACGGCGCACTGACTCCCTACGGTTATGAAGGATACGCTTACTCACGCTTAGGACTTGAATTAAGATATCCGATCATGCTCGAAACATCTACCAGCATTTATGCGTTAGCTTTTGCAGAAGGTGGTAATGCCTGGACGGATGTAAAGAAGTTCAACCCGTTCGACATGAAACGCTCTGCAGGTGTAGGTGTACGTATCTTCCTCCCGATGATTGGTATGATGGGTATCGACTGGGCATACGGATTTGACAAAGTATTCGGTTCCACACAATATAGCGGAAGCCAATTCCACTTCATTATCGGACAAGAATTCTAAACTCAAAACTAAAAAGACTATGATGAAAAGATTTGCTACTTTAACGTTATTATGCTGCGTGGCAGCGATAGCAGTTCACGCGCAAAGGTTCGCATTGATAGATATGGAATACATCTTAAAGCATATTCCGGCTTATGGACAAGCAACCAGTCAGATGGAAACCTCTTCGAGAAAATGGCAAAGCGAAGTGGAAGCTGTGACCAACGAAGCCAAATCTTTATACGAAAATTATCAGAATACGGCAAAGACTCTTTCCGACGCACAGAAAAAACAGAAAGAAGAGGCTATTGTTGCCAAGGAAAAACAAGCCAATGATTTACGCAGAAAATATTTCGGACCGGAAGGAGAACTTTACAAACAGAGAGAAAGCCTGATGGCTCCCATCCAAGACCAAATATACAATGCGGTAAAAGAAATATCCACGCAAAAAGGATATTCCCTCGTTTTGGACAGAGCATCCGACAACAGTATCATTTTTGCCTCCCCTGCCATCGACATCAGTGATGATATCCTGGCAAGATTAGGATATTCAAATTAATTTTATACCTTTGCAGGCGCAATATACGTCATAACAATTAACTAATAATAGAATTATGCTTAAAAGAATTATTTTAATGGCTTTGATAGCCATCCCTATGGGTGCCTTTGCACAACAGAAATTCGGCCACGTAAATCCAGCCGCTATTTTGCAAGTTATGCCGGAATATACCAAGGCACAGAGCGAACTGAAAGATTTACAGGCCCAATTTGAAGGAGAAATGAAAATCATGCAGGATGAACTTCAAAAGAAAGGCGACGAATACGAGAAACAAAAAGATACATTGCCGGCTCCTGTAAAGGAAAGAAGAGAAAAGGAATTGCAAGACCTTTATACACGCCTGCAACAATACGCACAGGAAAGCAACCAAAACTTGCAGAAAGCTTCTCAGGAAAAACTGGCAGCCATCAGCGAAAAGATGGAAAAAGCCATCAAGGAAGTAGGTGCCGCAGGAGGTTATGTATATATCCTTGACATTACAAACGGTGTACCTTATGTAAGTGAAACACTCAGTACAGATGTAACAGAAGCTGTCAAAGCCAAATTAGGTATCAAATAGTCAGTACGATAAACAAACAAGGATAAGGGTGGTTATGATAATATCACCCTTATTTTTTGATTATTCGGCCGAGATAGTTTATTTTTGCAAAAAAGCAGGAAGAGCAACTTCCCGCCACGAAAAAAGAAATCAAATCAATTAAATACAATCTAACCATGTTGAAAAAGATCTTACTCATTGCATTGTTTGTGATTCCGGTAAGTTTGTCTGCACAAACAACAGTACTGCCAATTCAACAGACCAATACGGCACAACCTAAATTCGGTTACCTCAGCTATAATGAGATATTCGAAGCCATGCCCGAATACGCCCAGGCACAGGAAAGCCTGAATATACTGAAAGCCAAATATGACGCGGAAATCAAACGGGCAGATGACGAATTCAACCGAAAATATGCAGAATTTCTCCAGGATCAGAAAGATTTTCCTGAAACCATTCTTATCAGAAGGCAAAAAGAGTTGCAGCAACTCATGGAAAAAAGCATTGAATTCAAGAATGAAATAAAGAAACTGCTTCACAAGGCGCAACAGGAAATGACGGCTCCCGTCACTGCCAAGATACACGAAGTGCTCAGTGCGGTAGGCATGGCACACAATTTCGACTATATCCTGAATACGGACCAGAACACATATCCCTATATCAACCCGTTGACAGGTATGGATGTCACTCAAGAAGTAAAAGAGCTGCTCGATATCCAATAAACGAACAAATGACTCACGTTGCTGCTGCATTGTCGCAAGAAGCCGGTCCTATCGGTGTTTTTGACTCCGGATATGGAGGACTGACCATTCTAAGTCGTATTCAAGAAACACTCCCCGAATACGATTTTGTGTATTTGGGGGACAATGCCCGGACCCCTTACGGGACCCGTTCTTTCGAGGTCGTATATGAATTCACGCTACAGGCGGTAAACAAATTGTTCGAAATAGGTTGCCAACTCATCGTTCTTGCTTGTAACACCGCTTCAGCCAAAGCATTGCGGAATATCCAGCAAAAAGACCTTCCTTATATAGATTCCCGGCGGAGAGTATTGGGAGTGATTCGTCCGACAGCCGAATGCATAGGCAACATAACCCGATCGCGCCATGTAGGCATATTGGGCACGGCAGGCACCATCAGATCCCAATCGTATGTACTGGAAATACAAAAGCTGTTTCCGGATATTCAGGTTAGCGGACAAGCCTGTCCGCTATGGGTGCCGTTAGTGGAAAACAATGAATATGACTCCCCCGGCGCCAACTATTTTGTCCAACAATATATTCGCAATATACTGGAAAAAGACCCACATATCGACACATTGGTGCTGGGATGTACGCACTATCCGTTGCTTCTGAACAAAATCAGGCAATACACCCCACAAGGTATTTCCATTATCTCCCAAGGAGAATATGTAGCCAAAAGCCTGAAAGATTACCTGCACCGACACCCTGAAATGGATGCGTTGTGCACCCGGCACGGACATTGCCGTTTCCTAACCACCGAATCAGAAGAGAAATTTAAAGAATCGGCTTCCATCTTTCTGAACCATCCGGTCCAAGTGGAAAGCATATCATTAGGATGAAACGCACGCCAAGTCCCCGCACGCATAGCCACTCCAAGCGCTGTGAACGAAAACAGAAAAGCATTTCCTTATCTTTCTGATTTTATTTCGAGCTCACGTTAATTAAGGTATACCCTCAAAAAAGCCGATCTATGTCATCCTCTGCAATCACTGACAAGACAATCTTTCCATCCGGAGTATAACTGGGGACCTCACATATAAAAAGAGAATCCACCAGATTGTTCATTTCTTCGTTACTCAAGACCTGTCCCGGAACAATTGCCGCAGCTTTGGCCAACGCCAAAGCTATGGTATGCTGTATATCCCGTTTTACATCATTTCCTTTTTCCATTGCCGTATGAACCATATTTCTCAGTAATTCTACAGGATTCAATCCTTCTGTTCCGGCAGGAACCCCATTCACGGCATAACTTCCGCCACCCAAATTAGAAAGTTCAAAGCCAATGGCCGACAATTCATCAAATATACTCTCAAGCATGACGGCTTCTGAAGCAGGAAACTGTACAACCTCCGGAAATAAAACTCTCTGAGAAGCCCCCTGCTTCTTTTCAATCTGTAACACATACCGATCGAACAGGACACGTATGTGCGCACGCTGCTGATCGATAATCATCAAACCAGACTTGACCGAAGTCAGAATATAACGGCCTTTAAACTGATAATGCTGAGAGGATTTCTCCATATAAGAAGTGTCATCATCCAACATAGAAGACTGTTTTTCCTCTGCCAAGACAGCATGTTCCCGCCCAGGATAAGGAGAAACAGGTTTTTCCAATCCCCGATAAAGCTCTTCCCATCCTGTCTGAGGACGAGTATACGAAGATTCGTCTGTTTTAAACGGATTAAAATCCGGATTATAATTTGTCTTCGGAGGAACCATACCGACTTTGCTCTCATAAACAGGGATATCCAACATGCCCTCAGTATCAAAATCAATAGTCGGCACTGCATTGAACTTTCCTAAGGATTCCTTGATAGCGGCCGCCAATATTTGCCATATAGCCTGTTCATTCTCAAACTTTATTTCTGTTTTGGTCGGATGAATATTCACATCAATATTGGCCGGATCTATTTCAAAATAGATAAAATAAGAGACCTGCTCTCCTACAGGAATCAGATGTTCATATGCATCAACCACCGCTTTATGGAAATAAGGATGACGCATATACCGTCCATTGGCAAAGAAATATTGATGTGCCCCCTTCTTACGGGCCGTTTCAGGTTTCCCTACAAAGCCACTAATCTTCACCATAACGGTTTCCACATCGACAGACAGCAGTTGCGGATTCATCTTCCTGCCAAACACATCCAACAGACGTTGCCTCAAAGTAGTTTTTGGCAAATTGAACAGTTCCGCTTCATTATGACGCAAAGTAAATCCAACTTCAGGATGTACCAATACGATGCGCTCAAATTCTGTAAGAACATTACTCAACTCCGTCTGGTTGGATTTTAAGAATTTACGTCTGGCCGGTACGTTAAAAAACAAATTCTTCACAAGAAAATTACTACCTTGAGGACAAGACTCCACTTCCTGACTTTCTACCTTTGATCCTGAAATACAAAGAGAAGTACCCAAATCTTCCGATGCGATACGAGTTTTCAACTCTACCTGCGCAACCGCAGCAATGGAAGCCAAAGCCTCACCCCGGAATCCCATTGTCCGCAAAGCGAATAAATCGGCAGCTTCCCTTATCTTTGATGTGGCATGACGCTCAAAAGCCAGACGAGCATCAGTCTCCGACATACCTTTTCCGTCATCAACAACCTGAATACTTGTCTTACCGGCATCCTTTATCACCACGTTTATATGCCTCGCCTCTGCATCAATCGCATTTTCAACCAGCTCCTTGACAACAGAAGCGGGACGTTGAATCACCTCTCCCGCAGCAATTTGGTTTGCCACAGAATCCGGCAATAAACGAATTATATCACTCATGTCATAAAATTAGAAACTCCAACTCCCTGTTATAAGATAGTGCATAATAAATAATAACGCAGCAATCGCTATCAACAAAGTTCCATAAGTAAGAGGTTTGCGTTCACTTTCCTTACGGCGTTTCAAATGAGTCGTTCCCTGGACAAAAGCCCCCCGGATATCCTCTGGACGAAACTCTTTTTCAGGCAACATACCTAATTCGCGCTTCGCACTTTCTTCTATTTTCTTGAGCTTTTCCTTTCGCTCATCCACGTAAATATACTGGTGATTAAATCCACGCGGTTTCCTCATTTTGAACATTCCCATACTTATTTCTCTTTTTGTTTTTGTAAAGTCGGCAACGGGACATCTCGCCGGACCGAAGCTTTCAACTCTTGTCCAGCCTTCTTTCCACGCCAAACAAATATATCCTCCTTATTTAAAGGGCGAATGTAATCAAACCACGAGAAAAAGGGCAGATAGCGTTTATCTTCCGGTATCAGACTCATCGGATACATCACACCGTTCGTTTTGGCGCTTGCTTTTATCTTTTCTATCTTTCTATCCTTCAAATAAATATTCAACAAACTGGTTTCCGCATTATTCACTCCTATCAATGTACTATCCTTATCATCAATAGAATAATACACTATCCGCACATTACCTATTACATCAGCCTGCCGGATATCCCCGTCCTGAAAATAAGCTTTCATTTCCTTTCCACTGACCTGATTATAATTAACGGAATCAATCTGTTCAATAGACATCGCCTGATTGATGATATGAGCCCAATCAATGGTGCTGTCATTCATATACGCTCTGATTTCCTCACCAAAAAGCTGCTGCTGTTCGTTCCAAAGGATAGGATTGTCATACATTGTCATGCAGGAATCCAAGGAATTGAATACCAAAGAATCACAAACAGCCTGTACATCATGACTATAAATACGTACCTTATGATAAGCCAATGTTTTCCGATACATGGAATCAGTATTAAAGTGATAAGAAACCAGTTTCAATGTATCCGCATGCATAAACAGACTGTCTCCCTGCGAATAATCGATGGCTACGGCTCTATCCGTGGCAAACGCATAACCGGTCAACTCATTATAGTAACAATATTCACCGGTCATCATGTTCTTATTCTGTACATCATTCATCTGCACATTCCAAAAAGCCTCTCCATATCCCGCGGCCCTATCATAAAACAAACTATCCCCCACCAACTGGCGGCTTCCGTTCACCAATACCGAACGCTCCAACAATTCCGCCTGCTGACTGGCCGTATTATAAAATCCGAGCTCCGAATAAATATGGTTCTCGCCACTGTCGATATTGGATGGCCCCACAATATTGACCACTTTCGTATCAGTATGATAACGAAGAGTATCCGAAGTCAGGATAAATTTCGGATTCACCAGTTTCACATTATAGTTGAAAATGGCCAACTTGGTTGCCGGGCTGTATTCTCCCCAATCCGAAGTCAATACATTTTCTTCATCCATTAATGTGCCCCCGTCAAAAAAATAGCCCAAGTTAAATACACGGTCATAGTTCAGACTATCGGTAAGCAACACGGTTTGCCGGTTTTCCATCCGTACATTCTCACGCACCTCGGCTATCTGTGTATTTCCATCATAATACAGCCAGTCACCATATAGAAACAACGTATCTCCCTGATTCATCTTTACATTCCCAAAGGCTTCGAAAGAGTTCTTCGCCTCATAGAAATATGCACTGTCACAATACATATAGACACTGTCATGGCGAAAGGAGACATTCCCTTCCAAAATTTGGGCATCCGGATTACTTATCTTATTGAATCTCAATATATCAGAATGTAAAAGATAAACTTTTGTCTTTTTATTCCGCTGTGTATTTTCCGACTGCGAAACAGGTTTTACCTGAGCCAGACAAATGCCAAACAGGCACAGAATACTTGCTATAAGTATCCTATGCCCGCTTGATTTATTCCTTTTCTTATTCATTTCAAGCATATCCATCCACTCTACATATCAATGACTCCATCCTGGATATTTGAAATCACAGTTTTTCCAGTTTTCATTGATTCTTACATAAGTACTTTTCTGCTTTTCCCGAATCCACTTATCCAGCTTCTCTGCACGGCGTCTTTCCAGCACCACGTCTTTCAACTGCTGATAATCATCTGTAATGGTAGCCTTATGGCCATTTATCCGGGTTTTCAATTTAACGACAGCACAAATCTCCTTCCCTTTCTCATTAATCATTGTGAAAGCCTTCGAGATTTCTCCTACATTCATCCTATCAACCATCTTTGCCACTTCTGACGGCAATTCCTGCATTTGGAATTTGGAAGTCCCATTTTCCTTGTTAGGCATCAGACCGTGATTATTACGGGTATCTTTATCACTTGAAATATAGGTGGCAGCCTCCTCGAAAGTAAATTTGTTGTTCCGGATATCATCCGCAATAGAATCCAGACGTGCCGTAGCCGCCCGCAAATCCTCTTCTGCAACTTTCGGTTTCAACAAAAGATGACGCACTTTAATACGGTCACCACGCTTCTCTATTAACTGGATAATATGGAATCCATACTCAGACTCTACAATTTTCGAAACTTTCTTCGGATCAGTCAAGTTAAAAGCCACATTCGCAAAAGCCGGATCCAACATACCCCTTCCCACAAAATCCATCTCGCCACCGTGCATAGCCGATCCCGGATCCTCCGAATACAGACGTGCCAAAGTAGAAAACTGTGTATTACCGGAAGTGATACGCTCCGTGTACTCACGCAATTGTCCTTTCACCCTGTCAATCTCTTCCTGAGGAATCTTAGGCTCTATGGTAATGATTTGCACCTCCACCTGTGTCGGCACATAAGGAATACTGTCAGAAGGGAGGTCTTTAAAATAACGGCGTACCTGTGCCGGAGTCACCTTGATGTCTCCTACTATTTTTTTCTGCATCTCCTGAACAGTCAATCCGTCACGGATGTTATCACGCAACTGTTCACGTATCTGAGTACTCGTCTTATTGAAATACTCCTCCATCTTCTCTTTCGAACCAATCTGGCTGATATAGAAATTAGTCTGCTGTTCTACCCTGCTCAGCACTTCCGATTCGGAAACTTCAATACTGTCAATGGCAGCCTGATGAAGGAACAACTTCTGTATGGCCAGACGTTCCGGAATCACACAATACGGATCTCCATCCAATTTTTCGCCTTCATACTGAGCACGAATTCTTTCTTCTTCGATATCAGACTTCAGAATGGCTTCATCTCCCACCACCCATACCACTTCATCAATTACATTATCTTGCGCACATACGGTAACACTTACCCACAACAAGCAGAGTAACGACAGGCTTCTGATACTTAACGATTTATTCATCTGTATTCAAATAATAATAAGTAATTTCATTTTTATCTGACGCGCTCTTATACAAATCGGTCTTTATTTTCCGCATGAAATCGACCTGCTTCAGGTTCATCAGAATCTCTTTTATCTCTGTTCGGGCAAAATCAAGAGGTTTCTCCTGTCCTGCTCCCAAATATTCTTCTACATTCAAGAAATACCAGAAATGCTTATCTTTCACCTCTATCCGACGATGTTTGTCGAGATAACTCTCAGGTTCGGGAACAGTCAACGGTATCCGATCAATCATATCAGACGCCCTCATCCACCGATCGTAAAAATAAACATAATCCACCGTTCCCTTTAAGCTAAACTTCTCCAGTTTTTCGACATTTTCCGGTGTATTCTTTTTATACCACCTCCGTACATCATTCACGCCCGGCTCTTTCAACGGGACTTTAATAAACAATCCTTTAATCAAAGGCTTTTCCAACACAAAAAGCGTCTTATTCCTATCATAAAAATCTTTGATTTCTTCTTCCGCAATCTGTCCCGAAAGCTTCTGCTCTATCAGGTTTTGCTGATAAGAGTGCATAATCAGAGCCCGACGATAATGCTCTACCAACCGATCTATTTTCTCATTATCCGGAATGTTCCGGTCAGCCTTCTCATACAATAGAATGTCTTCTATCCAGTTCCGAATATAATTTTCGGCAAACACCACACTGTCATCTTCAGACAATCCGACCGGCTGAGCCAAAGCCAAATCCTCCCGGTAAAGAAAATGCCCGTCTACTTCCACCAATGGCGTCTTTCCGTTATGCTCGTATTGCTTTTGGCATGCCGTAAACATACAGAACAAAAAGAACAATGCGCCAATAGCTTTCATAACCTTATACACTCTTTAAACAATCAACGAAGATACAGCTTTAATCTGTATGCCTCAGTGATTATTAACTGTTTTTAAAACCTCTTGGTTTATTTCAACCTTATATTTCCTCAGCCACCCTGCTATTTCTTCAGACCGTCTGAAAGCCTTATAATCATCTTCCACCTGCCTCTGAACGTCCCTGTATGATTCCGGTCCTTTTTTCAACTTTTTTCCCACAGCCGCCACATAAGGGAAGTCCGGCAATGGCAAGAATGTCCCTTGTCTGAAAATGACTTTGTCCACTGCCGGATTCGTTCCAATCCTGAACAATCCACTTTCCATCTTCACTTCTTTCGCCGGATTGGTCCGATTGTAACCCTCCACCACAGACGGCCATTGTTCCATAGGCACACGCTTCAGCAATTTTTTCACGACCTTAGCCGACGACTTGTCTTTACAATAAAGAACGCATCCCTTATAGCGCGGCAATTCCCAAGCATACTTTTTTTTATGCTTCTTGAAATAAGAGGCAAACTGTTCCGAGGAAATATCCCGGTTCTCTTCTTCCGCCTCCAAAGCGTCACGCAGCAAGGATTCCCTCCATTCGTTCCACAAATAACCACGAGTCCTGTCCGAATCGGGAAGTGCCATTTCTACGGTCTCATCTTCCGTATGCTCTTCACCCCGTTCCAGCACCTGCATCAGATGCACCCCGGCAGGAGAGACAAACGGGCGGGACAGTTCCCCCGCTTTCAACTGTCTGACTCTTCGTTCCACCTCCTCCATCGTATGGCGTGCCGGAAGTACTGTTTTTTCTCCCCAAACGCCATTGGACGGATGATCTATGTATTTCCGCACACAATCCTCAAAAGGTTGTCCGGATGACAACACAGCATGATAAATAGAATCCATTCTGTCGCACGCCCTCCGTATCGTTCCTGGAGACGCACTTTGAGGCAAATAAATAAATAGATGCGCCAATCGAGGTTGTGAAACGTATTTTTTAGAAACAAACGGACAAGGGCCCATGCTTTCCCGATTGAATTGCAGCGACAACTGCTTCATTTGTTCACAAAAAGAGGGTAATGTATCCAATCCCCGGTTCTCCGCTTCCAGAGCCTGTAACTTTAAACGAATAAAAGACTGGATAAAATCGGTCGGCAGCATTTTATTCTGCACCTTATTCTTATGGTAGGCATATTCAAATTCCGAACGTAAAACGTCCCGATTCCCCACACGTAGCAGTACAGCGTCCTCCGTTTGAGCACAAAGTGCGGCAGACACAATAAAAAAGAGGCTCCCGATAATTAATTTCTTCATTTCACTTTTTTCTTCAAGGCACAAAGATACATCACTTCACCATAATAAGAGGAAACAATCGGGATTTTTTTATATCCTTCGCGGCTATAAAAAAAGGTTATTTACAGACAGACACGGCCAAACATAACCGAAAAAGTGAGTACCTTTCATCTGCCAATCGGATTAGGAACAACAGAACAAAACTGTAAAGCATCTTAGGAAACCATTGCAGAATGTGTGAAGTAAAATCAGTCATAGTCACAGGACGGATAGTGGATTTTTTACGCAGATAGCTGCATGTGCCGATGAAGTTAACTACATGTGCCGATGAAGTTAACTGCATGCGCCAATGAAGTTAACTGCGTTGGCACTTGAAGTTAACTTCAAAAAAAGGGACGCCTAATCCGAAGAGGCGTCCCTTTGAGACTATATTATTAATAACTGATACTTCGCCAAGTATCAATAACCCGGATTCTGGAATGTATCGCCATTAGAAAGAGCTGCCGTATAGGTGGTCGAAATAGGACGCAACGCATATTCCGGCTTAAAATAATCGGCAACTTCCGGACGGGTTTCCTGCAAATAAGTTTTATCCTTGAACATTCCCGTACGTTTCAAATCATAGAACCGGCAATATTCACCGCACAATTCACGGGCTCTTTCGTCCAATACGGTACGAATGGTAGCCGCTCCTGTCAACAGTTTCGCTCCGGCGCGTTCACGTACCTTATTGATATAACTCATGGCATTGGCTCCGCCATTCAAGTAAATATCCAATTCGGCCGCAATCAGATAAATCTCAGACATACGCATCATAAACGTTCCGTTCAAATTACCATTACGCCTGCTACCTGCATTCACCACATAATATTGACCGCTGTTATGCTTGTTCAATGAAGGGAACAGATAACGTAACTGACTTTCCACTCCATTATACGTCATCTTGATACGTTTATTGGCATCGTCATACACGTCCGCATAATCAATCAGCACATAGTTGGAAATAGCCTTGTTGGCAATTTCCGTCGCATAGTCCTCATCTTGTGGCATCACAAACTTAATAGCCAAATCTCCCACGCCAATTTCTTGGCCGAGTATCGAATTACTTTTCCCATAATTCGTTATATCACCCTCTGTCCAAGTGTATGCCTGATTCGCATTCCATTGCGTATTAAACCAAGCATGAAAACGAGGATCCAAGTTGCCGTCATTATCGCTTTGATACAATGCCAGCAAGTGCTGGGTCGGCATGAAATATCCCTCCGGTCCACCAGACTCCCAAGAGGTACGGGATTCCTGATTGTCAGTTCTTGCCCCAAAACGGCTCAACGAACAAAGGAAGCACTCGTTATTACGGTTCGTACGATAATTACCATTACTTGAGCCATGGCCTGACGCACCGGTAATCCAACGATGTTTCCATAAGGCTTCTTTATTGTTGAAATTGTTCTCTTCCGCAAACACATCGGCTACATTGGGATACATATAGGCTCCATATGAGCCTCCACCACCCTCACAATCAGCGATCAACATGCGGGAAACCTCCAAGCCTCTCGCCAAAAAATCATCCGTATACTGGCGGCTTTGCAAACAGGCTTTCGCTAAAAATCCCAGTGCGGACTTCTTTGTAGGAGTCGTAGTCGTTTCATCCGTTCCTTTCGGCAACCATTCTACAGCATACTCAAGGTCGGGAATGATGATTTCCCGATATATAGTCAGCGGGTCGGTCCTTTCCGGCGCATAGTTGGCCGTATTTTGCGGTTCCGTAATCATCACCACACCACCAAACTGTTCCACCAGATGATAATAATAGACCGCACGCATAAAACGAGCCTCCGCCACTTTTGCGTTCAACTCAGCCTCGGTATAAAAAGAAGAGGCATATTGGACATCCGCGATAGCAATGTTACATGCCCCGATGCCATCATAGGCTCCGTTCCAACATTCATTGGTAAACGTTGTATTCGGAGACGTACCCGCAAAGAACCAAAACCATTCGGTGTACGACGTACTCAAATTTCCATTGTTTGTCCACAAATCACTGTCTCCTTCACTCAAAGACATCCAGTTCATAGAACCATAATAATAACGCTCCATGCCAAAATAGCATTGGTTTATCAGGCTCTCATATCCTTCAGGCGAATTGGCCGCAAGATTTTCCAGCGTAAAGCCTCCGGGATTGTGCTCCTCCAATGAACACGACTGAAGCAACCCAAAGGAAGCAAGCACAGAAATCGCTAATATGTTTTTTATCTTATTCATAATGTTGCTCTTAATTAGAAAGTAATGTTTACACCAAATACGAATTGCTTATAAGTCGGGAACGCGTCAGACCCTCCTGTCTCCGGGTCGGTATCTTTCAACTTAGAATCTTTCGCAAAAATAAACGGATTGTATGCGGTTACATAGAAACGGCATTTTTCCATCAACGCATGTTGCGTAAGCGACTTCGGAAGCGTATATCCCAAAGTGATATTCTTGATTTTGATAAATGAACCGTCCACTACCGACAAAGCCGAATAAACGGCCGACTGTTTATTGCCAGAGCCCGGACGGGGATAGTACGCACCTTGGTTTTCTTCCGTCCAATAATCCACTCCCGACAGTTGATTGGTGGTGATGTCATCCGACTTGCCTGTATACCTGCCCAACAAGTCGCTGCTGATGGTTTGTCCGTAACGTGCCATAGCAAAGACTGAAAGGTCGAAGCCTTTGTATGTAAACGTGTTGTTCAAACCAATCACCCAATCCGGATTGCTGTGTCCCAACACCTGACGGTCACTCTCGCTGTATGTATGTATCCCGTTATCAGAAACACCATCCACCTCTTTCGGCAGGGTCTCTATCTTGATGAAGCCCGGTTCCACACCGTAAGCGTCCAAGGTGGATTGCGGAGTATCCGAACGCCATAGTCCGGCATATTTATAACCATAAATCGATTTGATAGGTTGTCCCACAAACAAACTTTCGGCGATAATATCACCCTCGGGCAGTTCTTCTATCTTCTCCTTACTCCAAGTCAGGGAGAGAGTGCTGTCCCATGTAAAGTCTTTCGAACGCATATTATGCGAATTGATGGTAGCTTCGATACCATGGTTACTGGTTTTCGCCAAGTTTTGCCAGCTTCTCAAAGGGGAACCCCATCCGGTATTACCCGATGTAATCGGCAACGTCCGTTGATAAAGCAAACCTTTTGTCGTTGTATTGAACCATTCCAAAGAGCCATCCAGACGATTATTGAACAGGCCGAAGTCCAAGCCGACATTCCAGTTATAAGACTTCTCCCATGTAATGCTGCCACCATAGGTTCCCGTATATTGCGCAAACGGAACAATGGCTCCATCTTTCGATATACCACTTGCAGTATAATAATAAGCCTGTGTCATTGTAGCATAAGCTCCCATACCGCCTGCATTTCCGGTAATACCGTATCCGACACGAAACTTCAAATTGCTCAACCAATCTTTCGTATTCTCCATGAATCCTTCATCGGATATACGCCATGCCAAGGCCGCTGCCGGGAAAGCCTCCCACTTCTCACCGTCCGAGAACCAGGACACACCGTCCCAACGATTCGAGAAAGTAAACAAATACTTTCCTTTATATGAATAATTGAAACGCACGGCATAACTCATCTTCTGAGTTTGCGAATAATCGGAATAAACATAAGGATTGGAAGTAGACAACAGGCGATACCATTGCCATACATCCAACTGCTGATTGTTACCGGCCGCCGTATTGCTTTCATTGGTAGTTTTCGTCCATGAGGTGATTCCCTGCAATGTGAAATCATGGTCTTCGGCAATCTTTGTATTATATGAAAGAACATTTTCCCACGTATACCCCCATGCATACGTATTCGTTGCGGAAGCATGATTGCCACTGGCATAAGAGGGGCGATTCGCTGAAGCCTCGTTTCCCCAATATTGTCCCTGCCGGGCATTGCTCAGTGTAGCGCTGAGTTGGGAACGGAAGTTCAACCCTTTCAACGGAGTCAGTTCCAAATAACCGTTCACATTGACATAAGTAGAGCGCGTATTGTTCGCGTATTGGTCAAGGATAAAATCTCCCAAGGGAGTATACAGCCCGGGAAGATATTCATACTTTATATTTCCCAATTCATCGTACACGTCACCCAACGGGAAAGAGGTCAAAGCTTTGGTAAATGTATTCTTTACTCCCTGATCACGGTCCTGATAAGTCAAATTGGATGTAAAGCCCACTTTTGCCCAGTCAAACACTTGCTGGTCTATATTCAAACGCAAGGCATATTTCTCCAACTCGTCGTTATCCAGCAAACCGGTTTCTTTGCTATATGAAGTCGATGCAAAGATTTTTGTTTTCTCATTACCGCCCGATACCGACAAGCTATACTTCTGAGTAGTAGCCGTATTACCTGCCACCTGGTCCACCCAATCAATCCATTTGCCTTGGTTGTAGGCTGCCAGATAATCCGGATTTCCAAACAGGGAAGCCATCTCGGCAGGATACTCTCCATGCGAATACTTATAAGCCTCGCGCTGATAATTCACCCATTCATCTCCCACCATTCCATGCGTATAATTGGCATCGCCGCTGAATCCGTAATACGCATCGAAGTTCACGGTAGCCTTGCCTTCCTTCCCTCGCTTGGTGGTGATAATGACTACGCCATTGGCTCCGGCTGAACCGTAGATAGCTGTAGAAGACGCATCTTTCAATACGTCCACACTTTCGATATCGGACGGATTGATTTGACTGTAACTGCCGGGAATGCCATCGATAATGAACAGAGGCTCGTTGCTGCCATAGATAGAACGCGAACCACGCAACAAAATTTCCACATCTTCGCCTACCTGGCCACTGGTTTTGGTAATATCCATACCCGCAATTTTTCCTTGCAAGGCTTCCATCACGTTATTGGTAGGAGCAATCACCACATCGGCATTCTTCATGGAAGTTACCGCACCCGTCAAATCACGTTTCTTTACAGTTCCGTAACCCACAACCACCACTTCGTCCAGCAGCTGGTTGTCAGGGTGCAATTGCACGGTCAAATTGCGTTGGTTGCCTACTTCAACATTTTGAGTCTGATAGCCAATGTAAGAAATGATTAATGTCGCATTGGCTGATACGGAGAGAGAGAATTTTCCATCGAAGTCAGTAATGGTACCGGTCGTGGTTCCTTTTACTTGAACGGACACTCCGATTAGCGGTTCACCGGTTTCATCAAGCACCGTACCGGTCACGGTCTTTGTTTGGTTTATTACTTGGGAATTAGCGGATTTTACCCCCCCCCCCCAGACGGGGTTTCAGCCATCATCGGACAAGCGAATGACATCATCGCTGCCGACAATCCCCAGACAAGGAAACTACGTCCTCCTGCGCTTGTCAAAAAGTGCACTGTCTTTTGATTCTTTTTCATGGTTAGTAAAATATTAGTCTAAACGGTGTATTTCTTACACACTTTGCAAAGATATATAAAGGAATTTAAATTGCGCAACTTTCTTAAATAAAAAAATCCAACTTTTATAAATCAAGTTCCAAATAACAGACTTTTTCCTCAGAGTTTAAAATTACAGAGATGTATTGTTGACGGATGATTTTTGCATGGAATTTGCGTTGCAACAAGCCCGACCGCATAAGCGATGCCGGGATCAGAGCTGTTCTTGTCCTGTTTCATTCCGGCGGTTTCCGCAAAGGAAAGAAAATGTAAGCCAAAACTCTTAAGAAGCTCCGCCGAAACTGTCTGAGTTTTCCGAAACTTTCTTAAGAATCTTTCTGAAAACTCCGACAGTTTTTCCGCTCCTTTCCTATATCCGTTATAGAGTACATTTTATCATCTTCACTGCCACAAAGAGCAAATCAGGCCTTCCGTATGTATTCAACAATCCAAGCTCCCACTTCCGATGTTGAACAGGCTTTCTCACCCTCAACTTGTATATCACCTGTACGCGCATTGGCATCCAACGAAGCATCGACTGCCCGACGAATCAACGCTCCTTCCTCTTTGGCATCAAAATATTCGAAAAGCATGGCTACGGACAGAATCTGCGCCAACGGATTGGCGATATTCAATCCTTTAGCCTGAGGCCAGGAACCATGAATAGGCTCAAATACCGGAGTGCTCTCTCCCGTGGAAGCCGAAGGCAACAGTCCCATAGAACCACTGATGCAGGAACCTTCGTCAGTCAGGATATCGCCAAAGGTATTCTCTGTCACCATGACATCGAAGAAACGAGGCTCTTGAATCATGCGCATGGCCGCATTGTCCACGTACATGTAGTCGGTGGCAACTTCCGGATAAGCCGGAGCCATCTCTTGTGCTATCTGGCGCCACAAACGACTGGAAGCAAGCACATTGGCCTTATCCACCACCGTCAGATGTTTGTTACGCTTCATGGCATACTCAAAGCCTACCTTCAGAATCCGCTCAATCTCCGGACGAGTATACAGGTTCGTATCGTAAGCCTTGTCGTTATCCTGATACTTTTCACCAAAGTACATGCCTCCTGTCAGTTCGCGAATACAAAGGAAATCGGCCCCTTCCACTATATCGGCACGAAGCGGGGATTTGTGCAACAAGCATTTAAAAGTCTGTACCGGACGGATATTGGCAAACAGGCCTAATTTCTTACGCATAGCCAACAGCCCTTGTTCCGGACGTACTTTTGCCGTGGGGTCGTTATCAAACTTCGGGTCTCCCACGGCCGAGAACAACACAGCGTCCGCTTTTCTACACGCCTCAAACGTAGCCTCCGGAAACGGGTCACCCACTTTATCAATGGCGTCCGCCCCACAAATGGCGTACTCATAGCTTACCTTATGACCAAACTTTTCGCATACGGCACTCATCACCCCCACGCCCTGTACAGAGATTTCCGGTCCGATACCGTCACCGGGCAATACAGCAATTTTAAACTCTTTCATCTTTATTTCTTTCCTTTCTTAATTAATAACTTTCTATCTTTTGTGCCTGTGGATAAGCGCAGACCTTCGCCACGGTTTATTCTGCCTTGAATGGAAACTATCATTCCTGTTCCACGCACGTTTCATAATCCTTTTCTATCATATTCAACATTTTGATAGTTGCCTTAATGGCAGCCTCCGTCTGGTCGGCATCCAGACCGCGCGTGCGGAACTCCCTTCCCTCAAAGCTCCATGTGATAACCGTCTGCACGAAAGCATCGGTACGTCCACCCGGAGGAATTGTCACCGCATAATTGACCAGCATCGGGAACTTACGACCAAGTGTGACCTTATACACTTTGCGCAACGCCCGTACGAAAGCGTCATACTGTCCGTCTCCACTTGAGTTTTCCTCGTATTCCTTGTCGTTGATGGATATCTTGATGGTGGCCACGGGCTTCAATCCTTTCGACAGGGTGACAAAATAGCTTTTCAGCACCACGCTCTCGCCCGGCGCATTATGTTTCAGCACATCGGAAACGATGTAAGGCAAATCTTCCGGAGTAACCAGTTCTTTCTTGTCGCCCAGCTCGATGATACGTTCCGTCACCCTCTTCATGGATTCCTCGTCCAGCTCCAGCCCCAAGTCTTCCAGATTCTTGCGAATGTTGGCCTTGCCACTGGTCTTACCCAATGCATACTCCCGCTTACGCCCAAAACGTTCAGGCAACAAATCGTTGCAATAGAGGTTATTCTTATTATCCCCATCGGCATGCACACCCGCCACTTGGGTAAACACGTTCTCACCTACAATGGGTTTATTACTCGGAATCATTACTCCTGAATACGACTCTACCATACGGCTCACATTGTTCAGCTTTTCCTCATTGATATTGGTTTGGGCATTGAAGTGGTCCTTCAGAATGGCCTGCACACTGGCCAAGGGGGCATTGCCAGCACGCTCGCCCAGCCCGTTGATGGTGGTATGCAAACCTTTTGCCCCGCTCAGCACGGCTGCCAACACATTGCTTACAGCCAAATCATAATCATTGTGCGCATGAAAATCAAAATGCTTATCGGGATAACGTTTCAGCATTTTACGGAAGTACTCGATGACCTGCAACGGATTCAGGATTCCCAATGTATCGGGCAGCATATATCGCCTGATATTTGTATCCCGCATCCCGTCCATCAACTGGAATACATAGTCCGGAGAGTCTTTCATCCCACTGCTCCAGTCCTCCAGATAGACATTGACCGAGATACCCATTTCATCGGCCAAGGCCACTACTTCGCAAATATCCCGGATATGCTCTTCCGGAGTCTTCTTCAATTGCTGGGTACAATGTTTCAAAGAGCCTTTCGCCAGCAGGTTGATGACCCGGCCGCCCGCACGCCGAATCCACTCCAGCGAAGTGTGCCCGTCCACAAAGCCAAGCACCTCCACCCTGTCCAGCAGATTGCGCCTTGCCGCCCAATCGCATATCATCCGCACCGCTTCGAATTCGCCATCGGACACACGGGCCGATGCCACTTCTACCCGATCGGCTTTCAGGTCTTCCAACAGCAAACGGGCTATCATCAATTTCTCATGCGGCACAAACGACACTCCGCTGGTTTGCTCTCCGTCGCGAAGGGTTGTGTCCATGATTTCTATCTTGACGCTTCTTCCCATGCTTCTATCTTGTCTTTGTTTGTCAGCAAGAAATCGATATCGTCCAACCCGTTCATCAGGCAATGTTTCTTGTATCCGTTAATCTCAAAATGTTCACTTTTACCGGTAGCCTTATTGGTAATGGTCTGCTCCGGAAGGTTGACTTCCACTTCCATTTTGGGATTTTCCTTAATGGAAGCAAACAGTTCGGCAAGGAACGGTTCACTGACGACTACCGGCAACACGAAGTTGTTCAATTCATTGTTCTTATGGATATCGGCAAAGAAACTGGAGACCACTACCCGGAAACCGTATCCGGCAATGGCCCATGCCGCATGCTCACGACTCGAACCGGAACCGAAATTCTTCCCGGCCACCAGAATCTGCCCGCTATACGTCGGGTCATTCAACACAAAGTCTTTATTCAAGGAACCGTCGGCATGATAACGCCAGTCGCGAAATAAGTTATCACCAAAGAATTTTTCTTCGCGGGTCGTAGCTTTCAGAAAACGTGCAGGAATAATCTGGTCGGTATCCACATTTTCCAAAGGAAGAGGCACGCAGGTACTCGTTATTATATCAAATTTCTGTTTCATTGTATCATTCTGTTTTATTTAAAGGTGGTCCTATCCATTACCACCGGTTTTTTATTTTCAAATGAGGACGATGCGAACAACCGGAGCGACAACTCTCAAAAAGCCCGACCGGTCAATGCGGGAATCATCGGTTACAGAAGCGTCCTCGGATCCGTAATCACTCCTGTCACCGCCGCTGCCGCCGCTACCAACGGACTGGCAAGCATCGTACGGGCTCCCGGTCCCTGACGGCCTTCGAAGTTACGGTTACTGGTAGATACCGAATACTTCCCGGCAGGTATTTTATCATCGTTCATCGCCAGACAAGCAGAACATCCGGGCTGACGGATTTCAAAACCTGCCTCTTCCAGCACCTTGTCCAGGCCTTCTTCACGAATCTGTGCGTCAACCATCCATGAGCCCGGCACCAACCACGCCACGACGTGTTCCGCTTTCCTGCGTCCTTTCGCTATCGATGCAAACGCCCGGAAGTCTTCAATCCGTCCATTCGTACAAGCTCCTAAAAAGACATAGTCTATTTTCTTTCCAAGCAACGACTCTCCAGGCCGGAATCCCATATAATCCAGCGATTTAGTGTAAGAGATTTTAGCTTGTTCACTCATTCCTTCCATCATCGGCACAGACTGCGTAATGCCCATGCCCATACCCGGATTGGTTCCATACGTAATCATAGGCTCTATATCTGCCGCATCAAACTGCACTTCCTTATCAAATACGGCATCCTCATCGCTTTTCAACGTTTTCCAATAGGCTACCGCCTTGTCCCAAGCTTCTCCTTTCGGAGCATGCTCACGACCTTTTATATAGGCAAACGTCGTCTCATCCGGAGCCACCATACCGCCTCGTGCTCCCATCTCAATCGACAAATTGCATAAAGTGAGCCGTCCTTCCATGGTCAAATTGCGCACAACCGCTCCGGCATACTCCACGAAATAGCCCGTCGCACCGCTGGTCGTCATCTTCGACATCATATAAAGGGCCACATCTTTCGCCGTAACGCCCTTTTTCAGCTCTCCTTCAATACGGATACGCATTGTTTTCGGACGAGCCTGCAAAATACATTGGGAAGCTAAAACCATTTCCACCTCACTCGTACCGATACCAAAAGCTACTGCTCCCATTGCACCGTGAGTCGAAGTATGCGAATCACCGCAAACGATGGTCATCCCCGGCAAAGTCAAGCCTCTTTCCGGACCAACCACATGAATGATACCATTTCGCTTGTCCATCATCCCAAAATGCTCCAGCCCAAAATCAGCCGCATTCTTGGCCAAAGTATCCACTTGTGTACGAGATACCGGATCCTCAATGGGCTTGTCCTGGTCGTGAGTGGGAGTATTGTGGTCGGGCATACAATAAATATGGTCCGGCCGGAAACACTTCAATCCCCGAGCACGCATTCCGGCAAAAGCCTGAGGGCTGGTTACTTCATGACAGTACAGCCTGTCAATGTAAAGCTGGGTAGGGCCGTCTTCCACATTCTGTACCACATGGGCGTCCCAAATCTTATCAAATAATGTATTTGCCATTTCTTTCTATTTTAATCCCAATTATTTCACAAACTTATTAATACAATCAATATAGGCTTCCACCGAAGCAGCCACTATATCCGTGTTCGCACCGAAGCCGTAATATACATGTCCGTCATATTCCACCTGCATGTGTACTTTACCCACATCATCACTTCCTTTGCTGATAGCCTGTATGGTAAATTCCTTCAATACCATCTGACGTCTGATAATCTGCTTCAAAGCCTTGATGGCCGCATCCACCGGGCCGTTGCCCGAAGAAGCCGCTTCAAATTTCTCACCGGCGATACTGAGTCCCAGACTGGCTACCGAACGGACACCCACGCCACTGGTTACTTGCAAATAATCCAGTTTAATATGATGATTCTGGCTGCGGTCGGCACCGGCAAGCAACAATACATCGTCATCATTTACCTCTTTCTTCTTATCCGCTAACTTCAAAAAGTCCTCATACACTTTATCCAGTTTTTCCTGGTCAAGTTCCACTCCCAGCACATGCAAACGGTGCTTCAATGCCGCACGCCCACTACGTGCAGTCAGCACGATAGCATTGTCATCAATACCCACCTCCTTCGGGTCAATGATTTCATACGTCTGTACATTTTTCAGTACGCCATCCTGATGAATACCCGAAGAGTGCGCAAAAGCATTTCTTCCCACAATCGCCTTATTGGGCTGCACAGGCATATTCATCAGACTGGAAACCATACGGCTGGTAGGATAAATCTTTTGGGTGTTAATATTCGTTTGTATATCAATATCATGATGACATTTAATAATCATCGCCACTTCTTCCAAAGAGGTATTTCCGGCTCTTTCGCCAATGCCGTTGATGGTCACTTCCACCTGACGTGCTCCATTCAACACACCACTCATGGTATTTGCGGTAGCCATTCCCAAATCATTATGGCAATGAGTGGAAAGGATGGCTTTGTGCACTCCGTCCACATGCTCCATCAGATACTGGATTTTCGCTCCATACTCACCGGGCAAGCAATATCCGGTCGTATCCGGAATATTCACAACTGTAGCTCCGGCTTTAATAACCGCTTCTACGACCCTGGCCAGATATTCATTACCCGTACGTCCGGCATCCTCAGCATAGAATTCCACATCTTCTACATATTTACGGGCATATTTTACAGCATCCACAGCACGTTCTATAATCTCTTCCCTATTCGAATTAAACTTATATTTGATATGCGAATCGGAAGTACCTATACCGGTATGAATACGTTTATGTTTGGCATAACGCAACGCATCAGCTGCCACATCAATATCTTTCTCCACAGCACGAGTCAAAGCGCAGACAGTCGGCCAAGTCACAGCTTTGGATATTTCAATAACCGAATTAAAATCACCCGGACTCGAAATAGGGAAACCCGCCTCAATAACATCCACTCCAAGCGCCTCCAACTGCTTAGCCACCTGAATTTTCTCAATAGTATTCAACTGACAGCCAGGCACCTGTTCACCATCTCTCAATGTGGTGTCGAAAATAAATAACCTGTCGCTCATATCTTTTTACAATTATTATTCATCAAAAAAGCCTTTCACACATGGGAGTGAGAAAGGCTTTCAATATCTACATTCATAAATAAATCATGCACGACACTCACTTCCCACCAGTCCTGCTAGTAGAATAATAATACCGTGCAACAAAATATCTATGAAATTTTTAATCATCGCTTCATTTTTCTTTTGACGCCGCAAAATTAAAGATTATTCTGACACGACAAAAAAAAATGAAAGTTTTTTATTCGCAAAAGCAACAAATAAGAACTTACTCTTCTGATGAGTTATCACGATTTCCCATATTCTTGTAAAGGCAAACTGCCGTTCATTGCCCCCAACGCATTGAAAGCCAAGGAACCCATTTCATCCTCACCAGGCATCAATACTACCGGGGCCAGATAATCAATTTGTTCAGAAAGCATTTTCACACAATAATCACTATGTGCAATACCACCTGTTAAGATAATGCCATCTGTTTTCCCGCATAGAGCCACATGCATGGCTCCTACCTGCTTCGCCACAGTATAAATCATAGCCTCCAAGACTAATGCACAATGTTTGTCCCCATTTTGAGCTTTTCGTATAATAGCTGGTACATGATTCGTCCCGAGGTGAGCAATCAGTCCGCCTTTTCCATTCAACATTTTCTTTATTTCCTTCAACGTATATTTTCCGCTAAAACACAACTCTGCAAACTGATCTGCCGGCAAAGTACCGGCACGTTCCGGAGAAAAAGGTCCTTCTCCATTTAATGCATTATTGACATCAATAACGCACCCTTTCCGATGAGCTCCAACAGAAATACCCCCTCCCAAATGAACGACAATCAAGTTCAAATCTTCATAAACGCATCCTCTTGACAACGCATATTTACGGGACACAGCTTTACTATTCAATGCATGAAAAATAGAGATACGTTCTATTTCAGGAAGACCAGTCAAACGCGACTTCTCCTGAAATTCATCCACAACTTCCGGATCTGCAATAAAAGCCGGACATTTTATTTCCTTAGAAAATTCGTCAGCAAGAAGAGCCCCCAAATTACAGGCATGTTCCATGCGTGCATGCAACAAATCATATTTCATACGTTCATTAATGGAATAAACACCTCCAGGAGTAGGATGTAATAATCCTCCCCGGGCTATGATTGCATCAAAAGCTAAAGGAATGGAAGCATTAGCCAAAGCCTGCAATACACTCTGCTTTCGAAAATGATACTGTTCATTTACACAAGTATATAATGATAACTCTTCTGCCGTATGATGAATATTTTCCACCCACAAAGATTTCTCATCTTCATATAAAGCAATTTTGGTAGAAGTAGATCCCGGATTAATTACAAAGATTTTCATAGTCAGGTTTTCTTTAAGGTTTATTTTTCTGTTATGCAAGCTAAAGCTAAACTGTAATATTTAGAAATGCTCGAATCGCTTCTTGAAGTCACAACTACCGGACAGATTGTTCCTTGCAATATACCTGCCATATCAGCTCGTGCAAACAAAGAAACCGTTTTATAAAATGTATTACCGGATTCTATATTAGGAAAAATCAGTACATCAGCATTCCCCACTACAGGCGAAGACAACCCTTTAATATCACCACTATGTATATCACAAGCTGTTTTCACATCCATCGGACCATCCAATTGCATTTGGCCAAAAATGCCATTCACCGCATCAACTTTTAGTTTGGCATAATCCAATGTATGGGGGAATTTCTCATTCACCTTCTCGGAACAATGAATCAAAGCTACCCTAGGCTCCTCCAGTCCACAATGATGGCAAACAGATACCGCATAAGCAATCATAGACTTAAATTGTTCATAGGTAGGATGGAGAATCACAGCCGAATCTGAAAAAAATATGAATTTCGGATAGGTAGGTATTTGAGCCAATGTAATATGAGTCAAAACTCGTCCCTTCGGCAATAAGCCTTTTTCTTTATCTAATACAGCTTTCAAAAGATTATCTGTATTAATAATTCCCTTCATCAAAATATCTGCTTCCCCATTGTGCACTAATTCCACAGCTTTACGGGCAGCTACATCCATATCTTCAGCTTCATAAACCGTTACATAACTTGGATATTCATTACAAATAGCTTGAGCCCTATGGATGTAACGTTTATCAGCGAGTAATAAAAACCTAGCAAATTCCTCTTCCAAAGCTCTTCTTACAGCATACTCCGTATGAGGATCATGAGGAAAGACAACAGCCACACGCTTACGACAATTCAACGATTTCAAATAAGAAGTCAGTTGGCGAAAGTTCTGTATCGGATTCATAGTATCATATTTTCAGCAAATATGATAAAAACGTCCGATATTTCATATTAAAATATCTAAAAATTATAAGTTTCAAGGTTAAGTTATTGACATTATAACACTTACTTAAAAATATAAGTGATGGCTACACATGCAGTAAGTCCTCCACTATTCAAGAAAGATTCCGGCATGCAGCTTACGGAAAGTCTCCCCTCCGCAAGCTCCGGCAAAAAACAGGTCGGGACTTACAAGCCCATCCAACCGCAAAACGGAGCGGAAGACAGGAAAAAGGGAAGGCAGGAAGTCCGCCCGCCGTCCGGAGGATGCGGGAAGGGGGCGGTGCAGGGGAGAAAGGAAGAGGAG
>CANQSM010000022.1 GCA_947626525.1 uncultured Phocaeicola sp.
AATTTCTATAATTTTGTCGTTGGTAATCATGAGTGTATTCTTGTGTTAAACTTTATAAGTAACTGGAAATCACATATGAAGATACAAAATATATCTCAGATTACCAACTTTTTAGACAACTTTCTTATCCCGAACTGACGTATTTGTACATAAAAAGATCCTACTTTTGCGCACAAAAAAATCCGGCATATAATAGATATCCTCTATAGAGTTCAATAAAGAAACCTATAGAAGAAATAAAAATTACTTGACAGGATCTCTATAATAGTTACATTCACAAAAAAGACAGAGCCATTATGAATGACCCTGCCCGAATATTATATAATCAATTTGAATTATGCCTTTACACGACCTACATAAGAGCCGTCACGCGTATCTATTTCTATGATTTCACCCTCATTTATAAATAAAGGGACACGAACCTCCGCACCAGACTCTACTTTAGCAGGTTTCAAAGTGTTAGTAGCCGTATCACCCTTCAGCCCCGGTTCCGTATAAGTTATTTTCAACTGTACTTTAACAGGTAATTCACCATAAAGAATGGTTTCAGTAGAAGCATCGGACACCACGTCTATCACCATACCTTCAACCAAATAATCTGCTCCGGTAATCTGATCGTGGGCGATAGGCACTTGATCAAAAGTTTCCTGATTCATAAAAATATACTCCTCACCTTCCTGATACAAAAACTGATAAGGACGGCGCTCCACACGTACATCCTCCAATTTCTCGCCAATATTAAAACGGCGTTCCAATACATAGCCATTCACCACATCTTTTAATTTCGTACGCATGAAAGTGTTACCTTTACCAGGTTTCACATGCAGGAAATCAATACAAAAATACAATTTCCCATCCATTCGGATGGCTGTTCCGATTTTAATGTCTTGAGCATTAATCATACTTTTTCTACTTATATTTAATTATTATTTCGTTTGATATTCATTTTCCAAATATGAATCCGGTTGCAAAAGTAATCCAAATCAGCAAAAAACACAAAAAGTTTTGTCTAAAAAAGACTTATCTCTTGGTTTATTAAAAAAAAACCTCTATCTTTGCAACCTCAATTCGATGTAAATATAACAATAAAATAAGAACATATAATGAAAAGAACATTCCAACCCTCTAACAGAAAGAGAAAAAACAAACACGGTTTCCGTGAAAGAATGGCAACAGCCAATGGACGCAGAGTGCTGGCTTCACGTCGTGCAAAAGGTCGCAAGAAATTAACTGTTTCTGACGAATATAACGGAAGATAAGTTCTTGAGCACCCTAAAGAAAAAACAAAAGAAGTAAAGGTTTTCATCATAGACCTTTACTTCTTTTGTTTTTTATCGTATCTTTGCTTCGCAAAGGCAGGATGCAACCCGGCACAAGAAACCGAACAGACTCATACTGTACCACATTTGCTGTTCCGCCGTTATTTTTGCAGCTCTAATACGAAATTTTAGTATGAATGACTTATGACAATAAAAGAATTCTTTTCATTTAGTAAGAACAAGTATTTCTGGTTCCACATTCTCGGCATGATTTTATTTATCGTGGTAGCCATATATGCTACACTTAAAGGACTGGATATCTACACACAACACGGGAGAGGAGTATCCGTACCCAATGTAAAAGGAATGCAACTAAGTGAAGCTGAAATATTATTGCATAATCAAAATCTGGAAATTGTCGTAATCGACTCCAGTTATATTCCCGATTATCCATCAGGAGCTATTGTCGAACAAAATCCGAATGCGGATTCACGCGTAAAAAAAGAGCGTCTGATTTATGTTACAATTAATTCAAGCAATGCACCGAAAAGAGCCATTCCAGATGTCATAGACAATTGCTCATTGCGTGAAGCACAAGCCAAAATCGGAGCAGCTGGCTTCACTTTGGGAGAAAACGAATATATACAAGGAGAAAACGACTGGGTGTATGGTATCAAATACAGAGGACGCCAGCTTACACCCGGAGAGAAAGTCCCGATCGGGGCAACCTTAGTACTTGTTGTGGGTGACAACAAACTCTTTATGCCGGAAACAGAACTGGACAGTCTGACGCAAGGCACAGATATCCATCAAAAAGGAGAAGAAGAAGTTATTGTTGATGACTCTTGGTTTTAAAATGGAAGAATATTTTGATGAAGTAGAGGAATTAACGGATGATATAGAACCTGTTGCCGGAGGTCCGGAGCTCTATGAACATTTCCGTGTGGTGGTCGACAAAGGTCAGACCCCTGTCCGAATTGATAAATATTTATTCGAACGAATTGTCAACGCTTCTCGCAATCGGATTCAAAAAGCGGCTGACGCAGGTTTTGTCATTGCCAACGGAAAGCCCGTTAAGAGCAATTACAAAATAAAGCCACTAGATGTATTGGCAGTCATGATGGATCGCCCCCGTTATGAGAATGACATCATTCCCGAAGATATTCCTTTAGACATTGTATACGAAGATCATGACCTGATGGTTATCAACAAACCGGCAGGACTGGTTGTACACCCCGGATGTGGCAATTATCACGGGACTTTAGTGAATGCCATCGCCTGGCACCTGAGAGACAATCCACTCTATGACCCGAACGACCCCCAAGTCGGCCTCGTCCATCGAATTGATAAAGACACTTCCGGATTATTGGTTGTAGCCAAAACCCCAGATGCCAAAACACATTTAGGACTCCAGTTTTTTCACAAAACGACCAAACGCCAATACAATGCATTGGTATGGGGAATCATGGAACAAGACCATGGCACCATTGAAGGCAATATCGCCCGGAATCCGAAAGACAGAATGCAGATGGCAGTATTTTCCGATTCCGAGATAGGCAAACATGCCATCACACACTACCAAGTGCTGGAACGAATAGGCTATGTGACATGGGTGGAATGTGTACTGGAGACAGGACGCACTCACCAAATTCGAGTCCACATGAAACATCTGGGTCACCCGTTGTTCAACGACGAACGATATGGAGGTAATGAAATACTAAAAGGGACTCATTTCAGTAAATACAAACAATTTGTCAACAACTGTTTTGCCATTTGCCCACGTCAAGCATTACATGCCAAAACGCTTGGATTCGTACATCCGCGAACCGGAAAGGAAATGTTTTTCACCTCCGAGTTACCGGAAGACATGGCACAGTTACTGGACAAATGGAGAATGTATATCAGTCACCGAGACGAATAAACATATAAAATAAAATGAAACGTACGATTGCAATTGTTACCGGGGGCGATTCTTCCGAACTCCCTGTTTCCCTTCGCAGCGCACAAGGGATTTACTCTTTTATGGATAAAGAAAGATACCATTTATTTATTGTAGAAATAGAAGGACATCGCTGGGAAGTTGTTCTGCCTGACGGGAACAAGACCCCTATCGACCGTAACGACTTCAGTTTTCACTATAAAGGAGAAAAAAGAATATTTGACTTTGCCTATATCACCATCCACGGGACTCCGGGCGAGAACGGAATCCTGCAAGGCTATTTCGATTTAATCGGACTTCCTTACTCTTCTTGTAATGTATTGGTCTCAGCCATGACTTTCAATAAATTCACCCTAAACCAATATCTGAAAGGATTCGGCATCCGGGTTTCCGAATCACTTATTCTCCGCAAAGGATTCAAAATTACCAATCAGGAAGTCATGGACAAAATCGGATTACCCTGTTTCATCAAGCCCAATGCCGGAGGTTCCAGTTTCGGTATAACAAAAGTAAAGACTCAGGAGCAGATTCAACCAGCTATCGAGAAAGCTTTCCGTAAATCGGATGAGGTAATGATTGAGGCCTTCATGAAAGGAACGGAAATTACCTGTGGCTGCTACAAGACCAAAGACAAAGAGGTGGTGTTCCCCATTACGGAAGTGGTGACAGCCAATGAATTTTTCGATTACGATGCCAAATACAACGGACAAGTACAAGAAATTACTCCCGCGCGTATACCGGAAGACACAGCGGAAAGAGTAAAGTTGCTTACTTCCGCCATCTATGACATACTGGGGTGTTCGGGTATCATACGTATTGATTATATTATTACCGAAGATGACAAAATAAATCTGTTGGAAGTCAATACAACCCCCGGCATGACAACGACCAGTTTCATCCCGCAGCAAGTAAAAGCTGCCGGATTGGATATAAAGAATGTGCTAACCGATATCATAGAAAATAAATTTTAGAAATTAGAAACGACATGAACATCCCTGCTGAATTTGACGAGATTCGTCCTTATACTCCGGAAGAGCTTCCGGGAATTTATGAGGACCTGATTGCCGATCCGGATTTCCGAAACGTTATCAGCCATGTAATGCCTCAAATACCTTTCGAAGTTTTTGCCACTAAAATGCGCCAATGCAAAACGAATCTGGAGTTCCAAAAAGCCTTCTGCTATGATTTTCTCTGGAATCTCGCCAAAAAGCACAGCGACGGATTGACCATGGATTGTTCTTCCATCACCGACAAGAAACAATCATATACCTTTATCTCCAATCATCGTGACATCATTCTTGATTCGGGATTTCTCTCTATCCTGCTTGTAGACAATGAAATGAACACGGTGGAAATTGCTATCGGGGACAATCTCCTCATCTATCCGTGGATAAAAAAACTGGTCCGTGTAAACAAATCGTTCATCGTACAGCGCACTCTCACGATGCGGCAAATGCTGGAATCCTCGGCACGGATGTCACGCTATATGCATTTCGCCATTGCCGAAAAGCGCGAAAGTATCTGGATTGCTCAACGCGAAGGGCGCGCCAAAGATTCCAACGACCGTACACAGGACAGTGTGCTCAAAATGATGGCCATGGGTGGAGAGGGAGATTTGATAGAGCGTCTTCTCTCCTTATATATTACTCCGGTCTCCATATCTTATGAGTATGACCCCTGTGACTTTTTAAAGGCTAAAGAATTTCAAATGAAGCGCGACATACCCGGTTTCAAGAAGACCACACAAGACGATTTAAACAACATGCAGACCGGACTATTCGGTTATAAAGGACGTATCCATTTCCAAATTGCCCCCTGCATTAACTCGAAGCTGGAGACATTGGACCGTACTCTACCCAAACAAGAATTATTTACCCGTATATCCGCTCTGATAGACCGGAGTATCCATTCCCATTACCGGCTCTATCCCGGGAATTATGCGGCTTATGACTTATGGAAAGGCAGCGATTGCTTCAGTTCCCGATATACAGAAGAAGAAAAGACGAAATTCGAAACGTATCTGGCAGGACAGTTGGGCAAAATCAATCTGCCGAACAAAGACGTTCCCTTCTTACGGGAAAAAATGCTTGCCATGTATGCCAATCCTCTTATCAATTACCTAAATGCCACTTCATTATGAGACAGTCCCAAAGCACATCGCCCCTGCTCCTGAGCCTTTTGCTCTTCACGTTGATCTGCATCAGCTGTGACGACGAAAGCGATTATGTGTATCCTTCCGCCGTAACAGAGTTCGTCGACGCACATGTCAACTCCGCCCACCTTATCGATAAGATTACGACCGATCAGGGCGAAACGCTCTCTTTAGAAAACAAAGTCTCGGCAAAAGAGCTGCAAGCTGACAGCTACTACCGTTCGCTCTGTATGTATGAAACAAACCACGCCGAACCGGGACGGGCGAAAGTCTATTCCCTAAGACTCGTTTTCGCCTCAGTACCCATGCCCCCAGAGGAATTCGCACATGGAGTAAAAACCGACCCCCTCTCCATACAGAGTATTTGGCTCAAAGGGGATTACTTAAACATCATAGCCCTGCCCAAAGCACAAAACATCACACATGGCTTTCACTTCATTCAGGACAGTCTCGTAAGCCACGGAGGCATAACGAATTTATACCTGAAATTATATCACGACCAAAACAATGACCTGGAAGCGTATGAACAAAAAACCTACCTTTCCGTTCCTTTAAAAAGCTACTCCATGCAAAAGGGAGATTCCATCTATTTTAGAGTCAACACCTATAAAGAAGGATTGAAAACATGGAAGTTTACCTATTAAACCGATTCATGAATATGAAAACGATTCTATTGATTATAGTTTGCTTGGGCATCGGCATTCTTTATGCCTGCCAGAAATCACCTGAGGTTCCGTCACTCTCCGCCGACAAGTTTGAAGAACTGATTACGGACGATCGGGTGCAGTTAGTGGACGTACGTACCGTCGCGGAATATTCCGAGGGACACCTCCCCAGAGCCATTAATATCAACATTATGGACGAACGGTTCCATGAAGCGGCCTATCAACTTTTGTCCACAGACGTTCCTGTAGCCGTTTATTGCAAAAGCGGACGCCGCAGCAAAAGAGCGGCACAGGAGCTCCTCAAGGCAGGATATCAGGTATACAATCTGGACAAGGGTATACAAGGCTGGAAGGAAGCCGGAAAATCAGTTGTCAAGTGACAGGCGACTAACCCACCCTCCCTTGCAACCATACAAAAGAAGCACCCGGGCAGCACTTCCATCCGTGTAGGAAGGAGGGGTTTCTCCGCATAGGTTTGTCCCACGCCATGCCGCAGGCCTATCACTCCTCGAGCCACAAGCCTACGACTACAGGTATCCGTAAGCCTATGGGACAGCAAGCCGCAGGCCTACGGGACAACAAACCGAAAAGCATTGCCCTCATCCCCGTATAGCACTTCTTTATACTCCCATGCGCCCGAATGAGAGTCGGGCACAAAGAAAAAGGCTTAAAGCCGGGCATATCAAGCGCATGCCGGACAGCACATCGCTTATAAGCTTTCCAGTATACGCTTCAGGACTACCGTCGCGGAGATTTCCCGATTGGCCGCTTCCGGTATGACAATCGACCGCGGACTCTCAATCACGTCATCCGTCACAATCATGTTTCTACGTACAGGCAGACAATGCATAAAATAGGCCTGATTCGTAACGGCCATTTGCCGGTCACTCACCGTCCAGGCACGATCCATGCTTATAACCTGCCCGTAATTGTCGCCGGCATACGCCGCCCAATTCTTGGCATACACGAAATCCGCTCCTTCAAAAGCTTTCATCTGGTCATATTCCACTTTGGCCTTCCCCACGAATTTCGAATCCAATTCATATCCTTCCGGATGAGTAATCACGAAATCATAGTCCGTGGCATTCATCCATTCCGCAAAAGAGTTGGGCACAGCCTGAGGCAAAGGACGAGGATGTGGAGCCCACGTCATCACCACTTTCGGGCGCTCCTTCCTCTTATATTCTTCAATGGTAATCAAATCGGCAAAACTCTGCAACGGATGGCGCGTCGCCGCCTCCATGGAAAATACCGGCCGGCCGGAATATTTAATGAACTGATTCAGGATTACCTCATTATAATCATCCTCCTTGCTCTCGAAACGGGCGAAAGAACGCACGCCAATCACGTCACAATAGCAACCCATCACCGGAATGGCCTCCAACAGATGCTCGGGTTTGTCACCATCCATAATCACTCCACGTTCTGTTTCCAACTTCCATGCTCCCTGGTTGATATCCAGCACCATCACATTCATACCCAGGTTCAAGGCGGCTTTCTGGGTGCTCAAACGGGTACGCAGACTGGAGTTGAAGAAAATCATCATTAACGTCTTGTTCCGGCCAAGCTCCACATACTTAAACCGATTCTTCTTTATCTCAAAAGCCTCTTGCAGAGCGGACTTCAAATCGCCCAAATCCTGTATACACGTAAAATTTCTCATAAGTCATATTCTGTTTTCAATTGGTTATTCTCTTACTTGTCCGTTTCCCTTGATTATCCACTTATAGGAGGTCAGCTCTTCCAGCCCCATGGGGCCGCGGGCATGAAGTTTCTGGGTGCTGATGCCTATTTCCGCCCCCAGACCAAACTGCGCTCCGTCTGTAAAAGCCGTCGATACATTGGTGTAAACGCATGCCGCGTCTACCTGTCTGACAAACATCTCAGCGGCGTCTTCCGCTTCGGTGACAATACATTCGCTATGTCTGGAACCATACAAACAAATATGTTCCAAGGCCGCTTCCAAAGAAGGAACGGTTTTCACAGCCATACGGTAGGAAAGGAATTCCGTACCAAAACTCTCTTCCGTTGCCGGAAACAGAAGCTCAGCCGGATAGCGTCCCGCCAAGGCCGCATACGCCTGTTCATCCGCATAGATTTCCACATTGCATTCGGCCAGTCTTTCACATAACGCAAACAAATCCGTTAACCTTCTTTCATGTATCAGTACACAATCCAAAGCATTGCACACACTGACACGCCGTGTCTTGGCATTGAAAATAATCCGTGCCCCTTTCTCCACATCTCCCGCCTCATCAAAATAGGTATGACAGATTCCCGCGCCGGTTTCAATGACCGGCACTCTGGCATTCTCCCTCACATAGCGAATCAAACGACTGCTACCACGTGGAATCAGCAAATCCACATACTCTACGGCGCCCAGCAATTCCATCGTCGCGTCCCGGTCGGAAGGCAACAGTTCCACCACCCGCTTATCCATTCCCATACGTTCCAGCACGGAATGGATGACCCGGATAATGGCCCTGTTGGAATGGTCCGCATCGCTTCCTCCTTTCAAGATGCAAGCATTACCCGATTTCAGACACAAAGAAAAGACATCAAAGGTCACATTCGGACGCGCCTCATAAATGATACCGATGACCCCGAATGGTACACTGACACGTGTCAGTATCATTCCGTTCGGGCGGATGCTATGTTTCAACACCCGTCCTAACGGAGAAGGCAATATCGATACATTCCTCATATCCGAAGCGATGTCTTCCAAACGGGGAAGCGTCAGTTTCAAACGATCATACCTCGGATCTCCTGTACCCATTTTTTCCAAATCTTTTCTATTCTCAGCCAAAATGAAAGCACTTTGTTTTAGGGCTTCATCGGCTACGGCTCTGATAATCTCATTCCTCTTTCCATCACTGATCAACGGCAAACTCCTGCTTGCCTGTTTCACCTGTTCAAATATTTCCGTTAACATCCTTCCAAATATAAATAATCATAATGAACAAGCGGTTTCTTCCCATGCATTCCTATTATTTTGGAAGCCTGTTCAGAGCAGAAACTCGCTTTACCCACTCCTATTTGTTCTCCGTAACAATCCATAACCCGCACAATGTCGTCCTTCTCAAACTCTCCCTCAATACGGGTCACACCCACTGGCAAAATACTTACAGCCTTATTTCCGCGTATCATTTCCGTCACACAATCATTCAAATAAATGGCCCCTTTGGCAAAACCTTCCGAATGAGCAATCCACTTTTTCACACTGGAAACTTCCGTCCCGGAAGCAATGAACCGGGTAGAAACTGTATCCTCCGGATGTTCTATCAATTCAATCAAAATCCGCTCTCTCTTGCCATTGGCAATCCATACGGTAATGCCTTCATCGGCCACCTTGCGGGCTATATTGGTTTTCGTAAGCATACCACCCCGTCCAAAACCAGACTTCTCTGTCTGTATATAATCCTTCAAGTCCTTCCCCGGCTCCACCTCCCGTATCACTGCAGAAGCCGCATCCGAAGGCGGTCCGGTAAAGATACCATCGACATTGCTCAAAATGATTAAAGCCTGTACATCCATCATGGAAGCTATCAGCCCGGACAATTCATCGTTATCGGTAAACATCAGTTCCGTTACGGATATCGTATCATTTTCATTCACAATAGGAAGCACTCCATTGGCCAGCATCACTTCCATACAGTTCCGTTGATTCAAATAATGACGCCGCGTTGCAAAACTTTCCTTTGTCGTTAGTATTTGCCCTACAGGAATCTGATGTTCCCTAAACAGTTCATAATAACGATTAATCAATTTAGCTTGTCCTACCGCCGAAAACAACTGACGCTGTTCCACGCTGTCCAATTTCTTCGAAAGTTTCAATTCACTACGCCCGGAAGCTACGGCACCAGAAGAGATCAAGATAACCTCTATCCCCGCCCTACGCAGTTCCGCTATCTGATCGACCAACGCTGACATACGGGTCACATCCAACGTGCCGTCCTGACGAGACAAAACATTACTACCCACTTTTACGGCAATTCTTGTATATTGATAGGGACTCATCTTTCTGTCATTTCATTTATTCATTCCTTGTTTTCCCAACTAACCTTTTCATGCAAAAATAAGGAATATCTTCTACAACTTGGTATAAATAACCGTTTTATTTCACTATATAACAATAAAAGCGAAAGAATATGCATACATTTTGCATATTCTCCCGCTTTATCGGGACAGGCCCAAGCAAAAAAATGCCCGTCAAACTTTTTTCTTTGTATTTTCTTTCACTACCTTCTCTGCATACACTTGTTCTTCTTTATTTACCAGAACCACTACACTTCCTCCTATATTCATGTACGGAGAAGTCACAGCACTCAGAGTTTCATCTTTAATCATTGCCTGCACACCGTTTGCCTCCAACAAACCTTTCACCAATTCCGCCTCCCAAAGGTCGCCTCTATAGACTTCTACCAATGAGCCGTAAAATTTTGCTGCCATAAATCTTCTTTTTAAATGAGACAATATATCCAACCATAAAGTTTAAGCAAGGTTTGCTCAACAACCTATTTTAAATATTGTAGTTTTCCGACATACAATATACGCATATCCTTTCAACTTTACAAAGAAATCCCATAAAATTATCTGAATTTAAAGAAAATCCACTTTCCATCCATATACTAAAACATGAAAAGCGGATTCGACCTTTCTAATTCTAAACACTCACTGTCAATTATCCTTCCGGCGAATCTCCACACGACGAATCTTGCCACTTATCGTCTTGGGCAATTCTTCCACAAATTCAATCACCCGAGGATATTTATAGGGAGCAGTTACTCGTTTCACATGATCCTGCAACTCCTTTACCAATTCAGGTCCGGCCTTTTCTCTATAATCTTTCGCCAGCACGATAGTTGCCTTCACCACTTGGCCTCGGATTTCATCGGGCACACCGGTTATGGCACACTCTACCACTGCCTTATGAGTCATCAATGCGCTCTCCACTTCAAACGGGCCAATACGGTAACCCGAGCTTTTAATCACATCATCAGCCCGACCTATGAACCAGAAATAGCCATCTTCATCACGCCAGGCCACATCCCCGGTATAATAGACACCCTCATGCCATGCCTCTTCCGTGAGCTGTGGATTACGATAATATTCCTTAAACAGCCCCAACGGCTTCCCTTTATCCGTATGAATGACAATTTGTCCCTGCTCTCCATCTTCTGCCGGCCGGCCGTCCGGTGTCAGCAAATCTATATCATATTGAGGATTCGGCACCCCCATGCTTCCCGGTTTCGGATTCATCCAAGGAAAAGTTCCCAACGTCAGAGTCGTTTCTGTCTGTCCGAATCCTTCCATCAGGCAAATCCCTGTCAGCTCCTTAAACGTATCATACACGGCCGAATTCAATGCCTCCCCTGCGGTAGTACAGTATTCCAAGGAAGAGAGGTCATATTTGCTCAAATCTTCCCTGATTAAAAAACGGTAAATAGTAGGCGGCGCACACAACGAAGTAATATGATAATCCTGAATCTTTTTCAAAATCTCTGCCGGAGTAAACTTCTCATGATCATATACAAAAACGTTGGCACCCGCAATCATCTGTCCGTACAGTTTTCCCCATACAGCCTTTCCCCAACCTGTATCCGCTATCGTCAGATGCAGGCTTTCCTCATGCAGGTTATGCCAAAAACTTCCGGTAGCAATGTGCCCAAGCGGATAAGTGAAATCATGTGCTACCATTTTAGGCTCTCCCGTTGTTCCCGAAGTAAAATACATCAAAGAAATATCCCCATTCGTATTTACATTTTCAGGACGGACAAACGGAGCGGCCTGTTCGATACCAGTGGTAAAGTCTTCGAATCCATCGGGAATATACGGGCCGGTACTTACTACTGTCTCCACTGAAGGCGACTCTCGCAACGCCTCTTTGATGTGTTGCAAGATAATTTCTTCGCCCGCTGTCACAATCACCTTTATATCGGCTGCATTACAACGGTATACAATATCTTTTGGGGTTAGCAGATGTGTGGCAGGAATCGCCACCGCCCCCAGCTTATGCAATGCGATAAGAGCGTACCAGAACTCATACCGCCGTTTCAATATCAGCATCACCATATCCCCCTTTCCGATACCGAGACTCTGAAAATAAGAAGCGGTCCGATCTGTATACTTCTTCAAATCCGCATAGGTGTACTGACGACATTCTCCTTTATCGTTGGTCCACAATAAGGCTTTCTTATCGGGTTGTTCTTCCGCCCATGCATCAATTACATCATATCCGAAATTAAAATTCTCAGGAACGTTGATATGGAAATTTTTCCTAAAATCTTCCTGAGAAGCAAAAGTTGTCTGCGTTAAAAATCTTTCTACCATTATCCTACATTATTATAGCCAAAAATTTGACAGGCTTACCATCCAAGGCTAACATTCCATGCGGCAGATCCGAATTAAAGTAAAGGCTGTCTCCTTCATTTAAAAAAAGTTCTTTTCCATTTATATTCAGCAACATCCGCCCTTCAAGTACCAAATTAAATTCCTGCCCGGGATGAGAATTGAATTGCATCTCCGCCTCCTCCTTCGGAGCCACAGTCACAATAAAGGGGTCGGCAACACGTCCGCGGAAACCTGAAGCCAAGGACTGATACTTATAAGCGGCACGCCGTTCAACGGACATCCCCGTACCGGCACGAGTAAGAAAATAACTGCTCATCTTCGGTTCCTCCCCGAACATCAGGACTCCCAGCGAAATACCATACCGACGTGATATACGCTGTAATGTACTCACGGAAATATCCACCGTTCCCTTTTCTACCTCTCTATATTCGTCCAAAGACATCTGGCAAGTTTCGGCCATATCTTCCTCCAAAAGATCCAGCACATCCCGCAATCCCCTTATACGTGCGGCGATTTGTTTTATCTGCTCGTTCATAACCGTTCGTTTATATGGCTCAAAGGTAATTATTTTCAATTATAGCAGCGCAAAAAAGTAAAAAAGTTTCTTTCTAAACCATCTAATGGGTGTCAAAAACCGCACAAAGTCTCATAATATGTGCAATAGCAACATCCCTTTTCATGGAAACAGAGCAATCAGTCGCAAAAGAAATGGTTTCTGCATAGAGTTCCCGATTTATTTTCTATTTTTGCGACTGACCAACATTCAACAGACCATGAAAAAAGAAATATCTGACAGACTTTCCGCCTTGCGGAATACTATGCGGCAACAAGGACTCAGTGCATTGATTATTCCCAGTACCGATCCCCACTTAAGTGAATACGTTCCCGAACACTGGAAAATCAGAGAATGGATTTCAGGGTTCAACGGTTCGGCTGGAACGGCTGTTGTCACCTTACATAGGGCTGCACTCTGGACGGATTCCCGCTATTTCCTCCAGGCTGCCCAACAATTGGAAGGTACCGGATTTGCCTTGATGAAAGACCGCCTGTCCGAGACTCCCTCTATTCCGGAATGGTTAGGACAAGAACTTGCTTTTGGTGAAACCATAGGTATTAACGGATGGGTAAGCAGTATTTCCGAAACGGAAACTCTTCGCAAAACATTGGAATTCTATCATTTGAAATTATATACCTCATTCGATGAATTCAACCGCCTATGGAACAACCGCCCGTCTCTGCCTATTTCCCCTATTGATATGCAACCAATGGCATTCGCCGGACGGAGCTGTAAGGAGAAACTTTCCCAATTACGTAAACAGGTATCTGCATCGGGAGCAGAAGGTATCCTTATTTCTGCATTGGACGAAATTGCCTGGATACTGAACATTCGTGGACACGATGTGCATTGCAATCCGGTAGCGGTCAGCTATTTGCTTATTACTCCCAAAGAGGCCGTATTCTTTATCCAACCGGAAAAACTGACGGAAAAAATCAAATCATATCTCATTGACGAAAGCGTTGGTATCCGATCTTATCAGGAAATACAATGTGCCTTGCGCACCTATTCATATCCTTCATTGATGATGGACCCGCAACGTACCAATTATGCCGTACTGGAGGCTGTCAATCCGGCTACACGGATTGTCTATGCCCCTTCTCCCGTATCCATCATGAAAGCTGTAAAAAATGAATGTGAAATAACCGGTTTTCATCAGGCCATGCAACGTGACGGAGTAGCAATGGTCAAATTCCTGAAATGGTTGGAAGAAGCCGTACCTGCCGGAAAAGAAACAGAAATGAGTATTGACCGGCAACTTTACACCTTCCGTGCCGAGCAACCGTTGTTTAAAGGTATCAGTTTCGACACCATCGCCGGCTACAAGGAACATGGAGCTATTGTACATTACGAAGCGACTCCGGAGACCGACAAGCCCTTGAAAACCGAAGGGCTTCTATTGCTCGACAGTGGCGCGCAATATCAGGATGGGACCACAGACATCACCCGCACCATTGCCCTCGGTCCGCTCACCGATGAGGAAAAGCGGGACTATACGATTGTGCTGAAAGCACACATCGGACTATCAAGAGCCAAATTCCCGCAAGGAACTTGCGGTACCCAGCTGGATGCCCTTGCCCATGCGGAATTGTGGAAAGAAGGATTAAACTATATGCACGGAACCGGGCATGGCGTAGGCGCTTATCTGAACGTTCACGAAGGACCTCACCAAATACGCATGAACCATGTGCCGACCCTCTTACAACCGGGTATGACAGTCACCGATGAACCGGGTGTGTACAAAACCGACCGTTACGGTATCCGTATCGAGAATACGTTATTGATTGTGCCGTTTCGGGAAACTGAATTCGGAGCATTCTATCAATTCGAGCCTCTCACACTCTGCCCGATAGATACCTCTCCACTTGTTCCGGAAATGCTGAACAAGGATGAGAAAGCATGGCTGAACGACTATCACCGAACCGTCTACAATCGCCTGGCTTCCCTCCTTGACGAAGCACACCGGACATGGTTACAAGAAAAAACAAAAGAAATTCTTTAAAAGAAAAGCATAAAATTATGGCATACATCAAATCGGTAAGGGGATTCACTCCCCGAATAGGGAAGGATTGTTTTCTGGCAGAAAATGCAACGATTGTAGGGGATGTGGAAATGGGCGATGGATGCAGTATCTGGTTCAATGCCGTATTGCGCGGTGATGTAAACAGTATCCGTATCGGCCGTAATGTGAACATTCAGGATGGAGCGGTTCTGCATACCTTATACCAGAAGTCGACTGTCGTCATCGGCGATAACGTGTCGGTGGGACACAACGTCACCATCCACGGAGCCACCATCAAAGAGGGTGCCTTAATCGGCATGGGCGCCACCGTACTCGACCATGCCATCGTAGGCGAAGGAGCTATTGTGGCCGCCAACGCATTGGTACTAAGCGGAACGATCATCGAACCGGGAAGCCTTTGGGCCGGCGTACCTGCCAAATTCATCAAAAAAGTAGACCCCGAGCAATCGAAAGAGCTGAACCAAAAGATAGCCAACAATTATTCCATGTATGCGGGATGGTATAAGGATTAATATCCCAACACATTCCACAGGTCACGAATCTGTCGTTCGGGATCCCACTTACCATCGAATGTCCACTGGGCCGTAACGCCGTAAAACTCTGGTGCGTTTTCAGCCTCGTGCAAATTGTTGTTCAACCAGCCGCTTTGTCCTCCATCGCGTGTACAACGGTAGTAATAGGTACGCTGTCCCCACGGACAGGGATCAAGCACTTTATCCGAATAGGCGTAACTGATATTGCTGTCAAGCACCTTATCCGATAATTTACAGCAAATCAGATAAAACTGTGAATCATGATGCCAGCGTCCGAGCAGCGTGGGCGACTTGGCATCGAAAGTAGAGTTGGTGATGACCAGCTTCTTGCTTTTGTCTCCCCGTCCGTCATGCCAAATCATGGCACGGCCATCCCCATAGAAACGGCAGCGTGTGGCATAGCACCAACCGCGCGGACAAAGGAAATCCACTCCGGGACAACGGAGATTCAAATCGGCATGATAATACATTCCCTCTCCTTTCGGAGCCCAAAGCGACAGCGCATCGTTACCATCGGACCACACATTGCTGTTCAGTACAATGGTGCGTGTGGCACGTCCGAAAATCGCCATCTGGTGAGTTGTGGTGTTTTCCACGGTAGTTCCGTAATTGTTGTAAACGGTCAGCCCGCTGATGATGCAATCATCGGCCCCTTCCTGCAACACAATGACTCCGTTGCCCACCGGACGGCCGTGATATTCAGTCACGGCACGTGTCTTAGCCGTTTCGGCCAGCGTGATGAGGGTACTGTCGCGCTCTTCCCCTACCAATACGATATGAGGGCGGTCGACAATTACTTTCTGATTATACGTCCCTTTCCGAATCCATATTTTAAAGGGAGCCGAAGGAATAGCCGGAGCTTTCTCTATAGCTGCCTGGATGCTTTCACCCGGATTGACCACCACGTCATAATCAGACGCACGATGCACCGGACGGCGATTCAGGGAAATCAACCCTTTCTCATTCGCCCCTTTGGATTGCAGACTGACAGGTACCTTATGCTTGGCATCATACTTGTCCGCCCATTTCTCATACAGTTCGAACAGTTCGGCCGGCCGGTTATTATACCAGCTATATCCGTTGCGGCGTTCCGTCCCGATTTTCTCCAAACTACATCTGGGCACCCCGTCGCGGTCGCACACATACGGCTCGCAGTGCACCAAATCATAAAAGCGTCCCCATATCGGTCCACCTTGCTCGTCCTTCACTAAGCGTGTGTTACGCTGCCCGTGCTCATCAATCGTACGCTCCACACGCAAGCCGGTCAATTTATAGGTATCAAACCACTTCATGGCCGCATGCACCGCTTTTTTCACCTTTGCATCCGGACGAGGCAGCTCCATCAGCAGACGCACAATGGAAGCGCTCTCCATAGAACAATATGAGGGCAATTCATAGGCCCGTGCCGGAGCTGGTTTCAATGTATTTCGGTCGTGCTGCTGGCACCACACCGACAACTCTCCGTCCGTCACAATCTGTGTTGCCAAAATACATTCTATACCTTTGTCAAATGCCTTCTTCATCCGCTTACGGAGATCCGGGTCGGTCAAATCGCCCTCATAAGGATGCTCCTCCTGGAACACACTGCGCAAAAGGAGCAAGGTATTCACCATAGCGTCGTCATTATAGGTGATATGCACCTGATAGCCACGCATCTCCGGCCAAAACTGCGGCCATCCGCCATTCTCGTACTGTCCGCTCAACAGATATTCCACCCCTCGGCGAAAACCGTCCCGATAGCGTACATCACCTGTCTGCTGATACAAGCGAGCCAGAAAAACCAATTGTGTGTTAGTTGCCCCATTATCGGTAGTGGAGTCATTACGGCGCGACTTCTCTTTCAGCACCGCAGCCAATTCCTTGTCAGTAAGCTTGCGGGCCATATCGATATTTTTAGGCCATCCTCCTGTACACCGTTGATAAGCCAGCACCTGGTCGCCCACGAGACGGGCTTCCTGGGTTTTAAAAAAATCTGGATTGGTTTCACGCAAAACATTGCGTTTGGATTGTGCCATAGCCGTGAAGGCGGTTGCCAGCACACTCAGGGAAATGACCATTACACATCGGCTTCCATTCATAAAAAGATGCTTCATCATAATAGATTTAATATTCACCGTATCATCCGGTTCCCATTTACGCCACGTTATTTCATCGCACGAAATGCATCCGGGATTCGCTTTATATTTTTAGACATTTCTCACCTTGAAAAGTTTAAGACCTCACCTGAAAAATGTCCCTCAACCGTATTTTTCCAACGATAAAGATGTCATTTTCACTCTCTACAGAGTTTTTGTTTTCTACTATCACTACTTCCACTTTTTCTCTGAACTCTCTTTAAATAAAGTATTTCTCTTCAAGCATGCCTATTCCATTTCTTCCGCCCACTTCCCGTTACAGATGTATCCCCCTGCATGATTAAGAAAATGCTTGTCGGAAAAAGGACAGTTCCCTCTTCCTTTCGTATTTTTTGAGGGAATATTTTTACGCCCTCCATCGAAAACCGTACAGCCCTCGGTGCAGAAACATACGATTTACAATGGAGGGCTGTACTGCCTTCGTATGTGGGCCATAGAATATAAAGAGGCTCAACAGAATACTTCCCTCATACGAGGACATTCTTACAACGATGCCGGAAAGAACCGGCAGGCGTGCGGCTCCCAACGGGAAAAGGCTTCGATTATAGAAGAGCCGACGCGGCAACCGGAGTCCGGCCGCCCCCAATTGGCAAGAGCATGCCCGATTGAAAGAATCGCCGAGAACATTGTATTCGTAAACAAAGCAAGTAAGAAACAAGGTAAATAAAAAAACAGAGATGGCGGTACATTCCGATTCAAAGCCGGCACCCCGCCGCAAAGACGACAGTCCGGTTGAAGAGCTGTTTGAAGCCAACCTCCTTCATCAACCGTGGAAAATAGGAAAGAATTACCGGGCTTCTGAAGAATAAAGCGCATGGGGAGCTCCGTTTTTGGGTAAATACTGGGGGGGGTGTTGAAGGGAAACGGGCACCGCCACACATCGCCCGTTACAAGGCTGACAATAAATAGGATAGATAGTAAAAACAAGACAAAAGCCCGTAAAACAGCGTGTTGACAACTAGTATGAAAAAGTCTATGTATGCCCTGAGTTCATATTATTTTGAAAAGAAACCCGCCGCTAGTTTGCAATTTATCAATGACGGACAATCAATATCATTTTGAATCACATCGTTATTTAAATAGTAGTGGAAGAACTTTTCCAACGCATTGAAACGTTAGTTTCATATGGTATGAGGCTCTTGTTCCAAGGCTTATAAAACTACAGTTTCAACTGGACGGAACTACTATTTCAAAAGGTTTGGGACTATAGTTTCAACCGTCTGAAACCAGAACATGCCTCCGTACACAAAGGAAGTTTATACTGTAGAAGAGATGATTTTCATCAGCAAAACAGACTTGCTCAAAGCATGTTACACAACATGCCACACAGTTTGCTATTCTCATCTGTTTTGCTTTCTTTTGTAAATTAAGGAAATCCTATCAGTATAATATACAGAAAGGAGGAAACTTCATTATACTTATACTTCCCTACCATCCTTATCAACTTTTAAACATTTAATAATATGAAAAAAAATCTTCTGTATATCATTATCGGATTATCATGTTGGAGTTGCAACAATGATAATGAAAACATGGCACCGCCTTTCACACCACAAAAAGAAACAAGAGCCATAACCTACGATTATCCCGACAAAGACCAAATGCTTCGCATTAACTTAATAGTAGAAAATATGAGAATGGCTGGGATCTTACAAAAGAAATGGCTAAGAACGAGCAAAGGCGGGAAATTGGATTCTACATTTACAGCACTAAAATTTCAGACAATGAATTCAACTATCTTATTGGGAACTTCCAACTTGGCCCTATTGTGACCACGGAAAATGAAGTCCCTTTTTTACATTATAGAAATCCAGCCAACAATAATTATTGCGGATTTTTCCATACTCACACACCTCTTACGTATGTTTCTTTCGACTACTCCAGACCTGTCGGTCCTTCCAGAGCTGACGAATCCATGGCGTGGAATCCCTCGTTTTATTGTCCAGGATTCGTATACGATTATGTTACGCCAATCTCCACCGGGCATGACATTAATATACATTCAATAATTTATCATTTCGGACCTATAGTAAGAGTATAACATCCAATCATATAACACATTCATTACCATGAAAACAACATACCGCATTTTAATTATGCTCACAATAGGACTATGTGTTTCCACAAGTCACTCCATAGCCCAATCAGAGACCAAGTATGCCAGAAGCTCAGATAACGAAAGCAGCAACTGGACAGATATGTCGAAGGGAAAAGAAAGCTATTTTGTCAACAAGGCTTTAGAACTGATAAAAGAGTACGGACCGGGATATTACCGCCCGAACGCCCGATTCGATATCGCCGAAAATGAATACATGCAAGACGGGGAATATGAAAGCGTTTTACAGAACAACGGCCGTAAATATTACATCATCGGTTTCTTTTACGACACACAGGAAGAATGGTTCAAAGATATCTTTGTCGCCTCCGTCCGTTTTTGGAAAGACACGGAAGAGCCTTGGAATATCACTTTCGGAAACGGGAAGAAAATTCTATTCCTTACAGAGCCGTACAAAGCATCGAAAAAGAAACACGAGATAGTTCCTTTTGAATTAGATACCCTTAAAATGAAAAGAATGGAAAGGTTCATGCAACGAAGCCGGTTAAAAACCGAAGCAAAGTAAACTCGTGTGTGAAAACAATCAAGGCATGCGTAAAGACTAAAAAAACATCTCAACGCATGCCTTCCGTTATGACCGTCCGAGCATTCAGAAATCAATCATGTCAAGTATTTTATCGGTCGCCCCGGCATGGTCTTTCACATACAGTCCCGCCGCATATCCCGTCCTCCTCAGATAATCGGCGTCAGTCAGCAATCTATCCGTCAAAGTCTTGAAATCAGCCTCATCATGTATTTCAAAGGCACCGCCCTCCTCCAACAACTGCTGCGCCTCGCGGAAACGCTTGTTGTTCGGACCGAACATCACCGGTACTCCATAAACAGCAGCCTCCAGCACATTATGAATGCCTACTCCGAAACCGCCGCCTATGTATGCAATCTCCCCGTAACGGTAGATGGAAGAGAGCAATCCGTAACAATCGACAATCAAACAGTCGGCCTGCCTTACCGCCGCTTCATCCGCTTGGGAATAGCGTACATACGGACGTTTCAGTTTACCTATGATCTCGGTCAGATGGCTCTCCCCTATCACATGCGGGGCAATAATCAGTTTCAGTTCGGGGTGTGTATTGAAGTATGCAATGAAAAGGTCCTCATCAGGAGGCCACGAGCTACCTGCCACAAACACCGTATGATCTAGCTTGAAAGCCTGCATCAGCGGTAAAGGTTTGGCTTGTTTCCTGATTTCCATCACCCGGTCGAAGCGGGTGTCGCCCACCACCGTCACATTGTGGATGCCTAACTTCGCCAGCAATTCTTTGGAGGCCTCATTTTGCACAAACAGACGGGTAAAGCGGGTAAGCACCTTATAATATTGTCCGCCATACCACCGGAAAAAGACCTGATCCTTACGGAAGATGGAGGAAACACTGTACACCGGAATATGCCGGTATTGCAAGGCCTTCAGATAGTTTTGCCAAAACTCGTATTTGATGAAGAAAGCCATGGTGGGACGTGCCAAATCCAAGAAACGCTTCACGTTACGCGGCGTATCAAAAGGCAAGTAACAAATGACATCCGCCCCTTCATAGTTTTTACGCACTTCATATCCCGATGGAGAGAAGAAAGTCAGCAGAATCTTATATTCCGGATACTGCCGACGGATACGTTCCATCAGCGGACGTCCCTGTTCGAACTCACCCAAAGACGCTGCATGAAACCAAATATAAGGTTCGTCCTCTTTGATATGCTCCCGGAGAATATCGAACACTTTTGCATGTCCGTCGACCATTAGTCGGACCTTCCTGTTAAAGAGAGAAACAATCTTAACGGCTAACAAATAGGCATAAATGACAAAACTATACATTACTTCCGAGCATTATCCTTTGTAAAAACAGGGAGACAGTCACATTCCACCGCTCTGCGAAGACGGGCCAGCGTCTCCTCTTTGCCTAAAAAAGCAGAGATATCGAACATGTGAGGCCCAATGCCGTCACCGACCAAGGCCAAACGGAACGCGTTCATGATGTTTCCCGTATGGAGACCGTTCTCCTCTATCCATTTCATCACCGCCCGTTCCTGATTCTCCAGCGAGAAGTCGTCCAAGCCTTGCAGCACTTCCGCCAGCTTCGACATCATCTCTCCCGAATCCTCTTTCCATCGTTTCTTGCGCGTCTTCTCCTCATATTCGACGGGAGCAATAAAGAAAAACTTACATAGCGGCCACAACTCCTTCACAAAGTTCACACGGCCTTTCATCAGTCCTACCGCTACCACCACTTTCTCCATCGGCGTTTCCACACCGTGCGCTTGCAGTATCGGCATAAAGAGTTCGGCCACCTTCTCATCGCTCATCTTCAGTATGTATTCATGATTGAACCAGATACCCTTTACGTAATCGAACTTGGCACCGGCTTTGCTGCAACGATGTATATCGAACAGCTGTACCATCTCATCCAAAGACATCAGTTCCTGGTCGTTACCGGGATTCCATCCCAACAAGGCCAAAAAGTTCAAGACCGCATCCGGCAAATACCCTGACTCCCTATAACCGGAAGAGACTTCACCCGTTTTCGGATCGTGCCATTCCAAAGGAAAGACGGGAAATCCCAGTCTGTCACCGTCACGCTTGCTCAACTTGCCTTTCCCGTCCGGCTTCAGCAACAAGGGCAGATGGGCAAACTCCGGCATGGTATCCTCCCAACCGAAAGCCCGGTAAAGCAACACATGGAGCGGAGCTGAAGGCAACCACTCTTCACCACGTATCACATGGGTAATCTTCATCAAATGGTCGTCCACAATATTCGCCAGATGGTAAGTAGGCAATTCGTCCGCCGACTTATAGAGAACCTTGTCATCCAAAACAGAAGAATGAATCACGACATCGCCACGTATCAAATCGTGCACATGCACGTCCTCGTTCGGCTCTATCTTGAAACGAACCACATACTGTTCGCCCTTCGCAATCAATTTGTCCACTTCCTCTTTCGGCATACTCAAAGAGTTACGCATTCCCATACGGGTAGATGCACCATATTGGAAATTAGCAATCTCCGCTCTTTTCGACTCCAACTCGGCCGGGGTATCGAATGCGATATACGCTTTCCCCGACTCCAACAATACCTGTACATATTTTTTATAGATATCGCGACGTTCCGACTGGCGGTACGGTCCGTATTCTCCACCGAAGCTCACTCCCTCGTCGAACCGGATACCCAACCATTTGAACGACTCGATAATGTACTCTTCCGCACCGGGAACATATCGGTTCGAATCCGTATCCTCGATACGGAACACCAAATCGCCACCGTGCTGACGGGCAAACAGATAATTATATAAGGCTGTACGAACCCCTCCGATATGCAAAGCCCCCGTAGGACTGGGAGCAAAACGAACTCTAACTTTTCTTTCTGCCATGATTGCTTTCGTTTATAATTCGTTTGCAAAAATAAGACTTTTTTCCCTGACTTATTGTTTTTTTCCTTATATTCGCACAAAATAATAGGTACAAGTGTTGTTTGGAGGAAACTACATTTATGAAAGGTTCAAAAATATTTCCATACAAAGAAGCTGTCTACAAATGGGTTATCTACATTGCAGCCGTGGCTCTTGTTGTATTGTTCATGCCAAGCGAGGGTAAATTCAATTACCAGTTCGAAGTGGGAAAACCTTGGAAATATGGTCAGTTAATGGCCACATTCGATTTTCCCATCTATAAAAGCGATGAGGTGATAAAAAAAGAACAGGACAGTATCCGGTCAACTTTCCAGCCTTATTTTCAACGAAATGCCCTGACAGAGACAGAGGAACTGAAAAAGTTGAAAGAGAACCTCAACAACGCTTCCTTCAGACTCGGCAACGATTATATACGCCATATCGAACGTACTTTAAAAACCATTTACGCCAATGGGGTTATCTCCAACGAGGGAAAGGAAAAGCTGATAAAAGACAGCATCGCATCCATCATGATTGTAGAAAACAATCTGGCCGTTCCCCATCCTGCCCAAAAAGTATATACGGTCAAAGAGGCATACGAATATCTAATCAATGCGGACACGCTACATTATAGGAAAAACATCTTGCAACACGGCAACCTCAACAATTACATCAGCCCCAACCTAACATTGGACAAAGAAAAAACAGAAGCTGCCATACAGGAGGCTTTAACCAACATCTCATGGGCCGAAGGCATGGTGATAAGCGGACAAAAAATCATCGCCCGCGGAGAGATGGTAACCCAAGACACCTACAAAATCCTTAAATCACTGAAAAAAGAATCCCTGAAAAGAAGTGAAACGATTGAACAAAAGAGGCTGATTATAGCTGGAGAAACCTTGTTCGTCGGCATCCTCATGCTCATCTTTATCCTATATCTCGACCTGTTCAGGAAAGATTATTACCAACGGAAACGGAGTATTCTGTTACTCATCTCTCTGGTCATCATATTCCCGATTATCTCTTCGCTGATGGTTGTGCATAACATCCTAAGTGTCTATCTGCTGCCTTTCGCCATGGTGCCCATCATCGTACGGGTATTCATGGATTCCCGAACCGCCTTCATGGCGCACATCGTTACCGTGCTGCTCTGCTCCATCATCCTGCGGTTCCCTTACGAATTCGTATTGCTCCAGATTATAGCCGGACCGGCAGCCATATACAGCCTCCGGGAGTTATCGGAACGTTCCCAATTGCTCCGTACCGCCCTGTTTGTCACGTTATGTTATTGCATGCTCTATTTCTCTTATGAATTGATTCACGAGAACGATTTATCGAAGCTGAATTTTCCGATGTATATCAATTTTCTTCTTAACGGCATTCTGCTTCTGTTTGTTTATCCATTGCTGTTCATTCTGGAGAAAACATTCGGTTTCACCTCCAATGTCACGCTTGTGGAACTTTCGAACATCAATCATCCGCTCTTGCGCGAAATGTCGGAGACGGCCCCCGGCACTTTCCAGCATTCCATGCAGGTGGCCAACCTGGCAGCAGCCGCAGCCAACAAAATCAGAGCAAAGAGCCAGCTCGTACGTACGGGCGCGCTTTATCACGACATAGGAAAAATGGAAAATCCGGTCTTTTTCACAGAGAATCAAACCGGGGTGAATCCCCACAAGACACTAAGCAACGAGCAAAGTGCCCAGGTAGTCATCGCGCATGTAACCAACGGCTTGAAACGGGCTGAGAAATATAATCTGCCCAAAGTCATCAAAGAGTTCATCTCTACCCATCATGGACGCGGCAAAACGAAATATTTCTATATCTCTTATCTAAATGAACATCCCGACGGACCGGTAGACGAGTCCGTATTCACCTATCCCGGACCGGATCCGCAAACCAAAGAACAAGCCATCCTGATGATGGCCGATGCGGTGGAAGCCGCTTCCCGCAGTCTTCCGGAATATACGGAAGAAAGTATCGGTATGCTGGTAGACAAGATTATCGACTCGCAGGTAGCGGAAGGATACTTCCGGGAATGCCCTATTACTTTCAAAGATATAGCTGCCGTGAAAAATGTATTCAAAGAGAAGCTTAAGACTGCGTACCATACCCGCGTCAGCTACCCCGAACTGAAAAAATAAGCCATGAAGAAATTCGCGGATGTCATGCTGCCATTGCCCCTGGCCAACCGTTACACCTATTCTCTGCCCGACGCGCTTTCGGACAAGATAGCAATCGGATGCCGGGTGATTGTACCGTTCGGACGGAAAAAGTTCTATACGGCCATCGTCGTATCGGTTCATTATTGCCCGCCTCAGGAATATGAGACCAAAGACATAGCCGAACTGCTGGACGAGCATCCGGTGCTTTTGCCTATGCAATATAAATTCTGGGAATGGATAGCTTCCTACTACCTCTGTACTCCCGGAGATGTATACAAAGCGGCCCTGCCATCGGGAATGAAACTGGAAAGCGAAACGATTGTCGAACTGAATCCTGAGTTCGTGGCCGATACCCCCTTGCCGGAAAAAGAGCAGCGCATACTGGACCTTTTGTCGGAAGAGCCCATGCAATGCATCACTCAACTGGAAAAATCCAGCGAGATAAAAAACAGCCTTTCCACCATCAAATCATTGCTCGACAAAGAGGCCATATTCATTAAAGAAGAGCTGAAACATAACTACAAGCCCAAGACTGAGACACGTGTCAGACTGACTGAAGCCTACATGGACGAAGAAATGCTGCACAAACTGTTCGATGAGTTGGCACGCGTACCGAAGCAACTGGCATTGTTGATGAAATACATCGAAATGTCGGGATTCTTCGGGAAAGGCCTTCTCAAGGAAGTGACCAAGAAAGAGCTGCTCATCCGTTCCGGAGCTTCACCGGCCGTTTTCAACGGATTGACGAAAAAGCGCGTCTTTGAGATATACCATCAGGAGATTGGACGGTTAGCGCAAGGGCTGTCCGCCACCGATGGGCTCCACCCGCTCAATCCGGCGCAACAGGAGGCCTGCAAGGCCATTCTCGACACATTCAGGCAAAAGAATGTCTGTCTGCTGCATGGCGTCACCTCCAGTGGCAAGACAGAAATTTATATCCACCTGATACAACAAGCGATACGCGCGGGAAAGCAGGTGCTTTATCTGCTGCCGGAAATAGCCCTGACGACCCAGATTACCGAACGGTTGAAACGGGTATTCGGAGACCGTTTAGGCATTTACCATTCCAAATTTCCGGATGCCGAACGCGTAGAGATTTGGCAGAAACAATTAAAAAAAGAACCGTACGACCTCATCATCGGCGTACGTTCTTCCATATTTCTTCCTTTCCAGAACCTGGGGCTGGTTATTGTCGACGAAGAGCACGAAAGCACCTACAAGCAACAAGACCCCGCTCCCCGTTACCATGCCCGAAACGCCGCCATCGTACTGGCCTCCATGTATGGGGCCAAAACGTTGCTGGGCACAGCCACTCCCAGCGTAGAAAGCTATTACAATGCCTTGCGGGGAAAATACGGATTAGTGGAGCTGACCGAACGATACCAAGATATTCAGTTACCCGAAATACAAGTAGTGGACATTCAGGAGCTGATACGGAAGAAAATCATGAAAACGCCCTTTTCACCGCGACTTTTAGCCGAGATACGAAAAGCTTTGGAACAAAGGGAACAGGTGATTCTCTTTCAGAACCGCAGAGGCTTTGCCCCCATGATAGAATGCAAGACCTGCGGCTGGATACCTAAATGCAAGAACTGTGATGTCAGTCTGACCTACCATAAAGGGTTGAACCAACTGACATGCCACTACTGTGGCGCCACGTATCCCGTGCCTCATTCCTGTCCCGCGTGTGGAGGCGTAGAACTCCTCAACAGAGGCTTCGGTACGGAAAAGATTGAGGACGACATCCTGCAACTCTTTCCCGAAGCGAAGGTAGCCCGCATGGATTTGGATACGACGCGCACCCGTACGGCGTACGAACGCATCATCCACGATTTCCAGGAAGGAAAAACAGACATCCTTATCGGGACGCAAATGGTCAGTAAAGGACTCGACTTCGACCATGTAAGCGTAGTGGGTATTCTGAACGCGGATACCATGCTCAACTTTCCGGATTTCCGGTCACACGAGCGCGCCTTCCAATTAATGGCACAAGTGGCAGGGCGCGCCGGACGGAAAAACAGACGCGGCCTGGTCATTCTACAGACAAAAAGCGTGGACCTTCCGGTCATACGCCAAGTGGTAGACAACGATTACGGCCACCTTTATGCGGACCAGTTGCAAGAACGCCGTTTATTCCATTATCCTCCTTTCCACCGGCTCATTTACGTCTATCTGAAACATCGGAAAGAAGAAGTGCTGAACGTAGCAGCCGATACCCTGGCCGCCCAACTGCGTGTCGGATTGGGAGACCGGGTGCTTGGTCCCGACAAACCGCCGGTGGCCCGTATACAGACGTTATTCATCAAGAAAATAGTGATAAAGGTGGAACAAAGCGCCTCCATGAACAAGATATGCGACTATCTGCAAGCCGTGCAACGGCACATCATGGAAGACGAGCGTTTTCGTTCTCTCATGGTGTATTACGATGTAGACCCTCAGTGAAAGGAGAAAGGACATTCCTCATTCGAGGTGTTCGAGCAGTTCGTCAAGACGTGCGGGGGAGGGTTCTTTCGCCATCACATGCCGCGAGGCGTCCAGTAGGTAGAGGGCCGGAAGGTTGCGCAGGACGTACAGGTCTTCCGTGTAGATCGAGCCGTCATTATACCCCACCGTCCATGAGGGCGGTATCTTTTCCCGTGTCTGCAGCCACAATTCCCTGTCGCGCTCTTCCCCTCCCGCGTACACGGCCAAAATCGCCAGTCCGCCGCTCTCCTCCATTCCGAGCAGGCGTTCCATCCCGGCCAGTTCTTTCATCACTTCCGTGCAGTGGAAGCAGTCGGGGTCATAAAAAACCAGCAGGAGCGGTTTTCCCCTCCCCGTTTCCGACAGCCGTGCCCGTCCGCCCGAACGGTCTTCGTAAACGAAATCCGCAGCCTGCGTGCCCACCCGGTTCTTCGATATCATTTCCCGTTGTATCCGCAGGCGCGTTTTCTCATGCTCCCGCATTGGAGCTTCCAGAAAAGCTTCGGCGAAAAAGTCGTACCACTCCTCGTTATAAACAGGCGAATCGGTTTCGTAAAGGTATTTCTCGGCAATTTCATAAAGGAGTGAAAGGCTTCCCGCATCGGCCTGCGCACGTGCGGTCAACCTTCTGACGGCGGGCGCGAGGGCCGCCGCGTCGGCGATGGGAAAGAGGGAGATATAGTTGGCGAAACTCTGCTCCATGAAGTCGCGGTTGTGCGAGCGCAGGGTGTCGGAGAACTCCATAGCGTCCCAGAAATGCTCGACGATGTAGGTCGCGCGCGTCATCGGGGTGCGCAGCGTCGCCGGCACGGCCGGAAGGGCGAGTTCCCCGATCTCCTGCGGCGATGCCGCAAGCGGAGCCAATAATGCCATAAGTATCATGGCGGCGACAGCAGGTCTCATATTAAGGTTGCGGTTGTTTTTCGAAATGCTTGCTATCCCCGTTCGCGGTAACCCACAAATTCTCGATACTCCCTTCCGGAGCACTGTTCCACTGCTTATTCGTCTTTAGCCGGTGACCGTGCCCGTTCAGTTTCTTTTCCCCCGTGAAATATTTTCCGAGTAGGTCGTCTATATTTGCATACGTGTCACCCAGCCCCGTCAAGTCCAGATTGGCGTAAAGGTTCAGATTGCCCTGTTCATCGAATATTCCGGCAGGCGGGTCCACTTCGGGATTCTCCGCATAGACCCGCAACCAGTCGACGAACATTTTCCACTCGTTTTCATCGTAGATGCCCGGTTGGTCGTGTTGTGGGATCGGCTGCTCTTGGGGTACGTTCCAGTCCACGATATGCGGATAGAGCCCCTTGACCGTTCCGTCCTTCAACTGCAAGGTTACGCCGAGGCAATCCCCCGCTTCCAGTTCCGGTACGGCCGTTATGGTCTCCAATGAACCGTAAAACCAAGAGCCGTTGTGGCGGAACTGTATATCGCCGAATTTACCGCTAGTAACGCTGTTTGTCTCACCAAACTTGCAGGGATAGATGTAGAAAGCATCGCCGGGCGACAGCTCCCCGCTTACGCCGAAATCCTCTTCTTTCAACTTCGGATACTCCTCCGATTCCGTAGGAGGGTCGAGAGTTACCTTAGGTTCTTCCGCCTTATATGTCTCCCACGCATCCGGCACAGATTCGGGCACCCCTGTCGTCCAATAGGCCCGCTGCGGCATATTGGGCATATAAAAAGGAATTACAGACTCTTCCGGCAACGACTTCGAGGCGCCATCGTGGTCGACATAACTTATGTCCACCACAACGATCTTGGCGACCAGATGCTTGAAAGGCAACGTAACGGAAAGACCCGCATTGGTGTATTCCGTCACGGGGCCTATCGCTGCACCGATAAAAAACTCGAGATTTGAGCGAATGTAGGTGGTATCCCTCTTGCCGCCGTCTTGGACATAGATATACTGGTGCCGCTCGTTCATGGAAAAGTCCTTGACTTTCCCGAAACGCCGGCTGGCATCGACGCTCACCAAAGTATCACCCGTTTTTCCGTCTTTTCCGTCCATAATAGGCCGGGTCCATGCGTGGAAAAGCTGATGCTTCTCGCCGTTCCAATACCATTTGCCATTGGAGGATTCCAATCTACCGTTTCTGGGCACTGAAAACTCCGCGAAATCGTCCATATCACTATATGAGTCGGTCACGTAACGTTCCTCGACTGTGCGCTGGATGTAAACCGGTTTGTAACTGTCGGTAATCAGATCGTCCTTCGGGTCTTCCGCGGCTCCCGCCAAGGCCCGTGTTCCCGGAGCCGCATCCTGCACCCGGCCGAAGAACGTGACAGGATGGATACTGTCCACCGGCAGACCGGCCTCTTCCCGGCTGCATGCGGCTAACCCTGCCCATACCGACAGGCATATCATTATCTTTTTCATATCTTCATCTCATAATATTGCATTAGAACACTGTTATCAGTCAGTTTCTACCCCCCCCCCCGGAGTGGGTTCAGACTTCTGCGCACCGACGAATGGATATACATCCGATGCTCGTGCCTGATTTCCATCTGTATCTTCCACATATGCAGCGTTTGCCATCCCCGCGAAGCGTCCCGTATGGTTGTCCGGAACACCCTCTGTCAGCAAAGTGGGCCCGGTAACGCCGACCCAGGCACGACAATCTTTCAACTTGCTCTCCTCTGATACATAACCGAAACCTCCGCCCGTAGCGAAGACCATCATGGTGGTATAGGAGGTCTGCGCGACCGTTTCCGTCCCGCCACAGACGTTTCCCCGGATGTCGATGCCGGTGATTTCAACGTGCGAGGCCTTACCCGCTATGCCGCCGCAGTAGGAATAAGCATAGGTTACAGTATTGATGGCATGGCTGATGCCGCCGGTGACAGCTACGTTCGCCGTACAGTCGAGCAACTTGCCGAAACTGGTGCTCTCGTTTACGATTTCACCGACCAGTCCGCCGATATAGCACTGGGCCGCGTTCAGCCGCGAAGCGTCCACTACGACATCGACACTGGCCCCCTCCATCGTCATGACTTCCTTTCCTGCCAGACCGCCCGCCTTCACGTTGGCGTCACTGTGTATCGGGAGGTTAAGCGTGCATTTTCCCGAAACCGGAGAGTCTGTCAACCGGCTCTCCGCACAAGTGACGCCGTTGATGTCCGCCCCGCTCTGTCCCGCTATTACGCCCGCACAGATATCCTGGCAGTTGTTCAGTTTTCCGCCCTCCCCGTCCGTCTGCACGGTAAGGCTCACGTTGCCCCGCAACTCCACATTCTCGATTAGGATAGCTCCTCCCTGCGTAGACGCCGACTGCTGGCCCGCCACGCATCCGATAAAGTAGGTGACGCCCGAGGAGGCGTCTGGCAGCAGCTGTTCATCAAGATGCACGGTCATACTCACATCGTCCAGAAGCAATCCGGACACCTTCCCGCTCAAAGTGCAGGCCAATATGCCGAAGATTTTATTGCCGGAACCACCCGTCGTACCCTCGCCCTGTATCTTCAAATTGTCCATCCTCTGAATCTCACTGACCGTAATGTCCACTGTCGACTGGCGGATGGCAAGGTTGTAGATCTCCGCGTTTTCGACGCTGTAGAATATAGGATAGGCCACGTTCAGAAAACTGTGGTAATCGCCGTCCAACATATTACCGCTCATTCGAGGCAGTTTCCAGTCGGGATGAGGCCCTCTATAACCTTTTTCATCGTCAGGAACATCTGATGATGCTGCGCCTTTCTCGAAGGCGCCCGTTCCCTCGATGTAATCCATCGGATTGAACTTCTTGAAATCCACATCCCGCAACAGGCGCGGATAGGCCTCGCCGGCCGATTTCAACACCAGTTGGCCGGTTGCGTCGGTCACATCCTTATTGTTCACTATCCCGTCCAGCAGGTCGGGAATATGGACATAGCCCAATGTATCGCCCGGTTTATCGGGGAAATCCGTCTGCGGCTCCGGCACGATGCCCGTGCTCCGCTCTACGGAGAGTTCGTAGTGGATGCCCGCATTCAACGTGTTCAACTCATCGGAGGTAAACGACAGGTAGGGATGACCGTTCACATAGTTCAGCTTGCAGTTTTGCCCGTATATATAGGTTTTTCCCTCTTCCCGTGTCTCGCCATCGCCCTTCGCGGACGGGGCAAGGTAGAAATCGACCCAGCCCTTTTTTCCATCCCCGTCGACAACGCGCTTGCGGGAAACGACATAGTGTCCGTCGCCCAATTCCTCCACAGCGCCCCCTGTCGTGCTCTCCAACGACTCCTCAAAACTGAAGTCCAGGGTCTTGTCAGTCGGATTATATTTCAATCGGTAGGCATTCGGGATCTCTGCCGAAGACTCGGTCGCACCCGCCTTTCCGTAAAGCCAGTAGATATCGGACATATCCGTTTTGACATCCGCCAAGGTCAGATGTGTGCACAGATGCCCGAAGTTGAGGTGTACGGATTCCCCGTACTCCACACCGCTCAACTTGCAATAAAGCGGATCCTTCCCCTCCTTGATGTCGCCAAGCAGGAAGACGGCGTTCCCTTCCGTCCCGTCGGAGAAGGCGCTTGTAAGGCCTTCGACGTAATAGGCCGTAAATGTAGCGTTTTCCACACCGACGGGCCAATACAGTCCCTTAGACACGTCGGGCTCCCATTCGTCCAAAGTCGAATTATATTTGTAACAGCAGTACTGTTCGGTATCGGCCTCCTTCACCTTCTCACCGCTGAAGAAAGCGGCAATCTGTATCGCGTCGCCGTCCTGCCACTCTCCCACGGAAGGGGCCGTACGGGTCTCCACACCGGACGCGGCACGGAGCGACACACGACTCGCCTCGATGTGCACAGGTGTCGGCTCCGTCGCCGCCCCCGCGTCCGAAGCCTCCGGCAACCGGTCGTCACATGCCGTCGCGAACAATGCCGCGCACACCGCAAGTGCCCTGCCGAACCATTTCACATAAAATCGTATTTTCATATCCGTTACTCTCCTAATTGTTTACTACAGTCATATTATTCCGGTTGTTATTGTTCACACTTCCGGCTTGATAGTCACCGACAAGGTCGTCATACGACGGATTGTTCGTTCCGTACATGAAACCACCGAACACGCAGTTTCTCACCTCCCCGTTTTCCATCTTCCCGACAGCCGCACCGACCTTCGTCTCAGAAGTATTGCCTTCCAGCAAGCCGCCCGTGACCCGGCATCCGTCGATGAAGGAACCGTTCCCCACCATCGTTCCGGCCAGCAGGCCAATTGGGTCATCCTTTTCGGACACGACGTGGAGATTCTCGAAACGGAGATTCTTCAAAGAGCCGCCGGTACTGATTCTATTGCAGAAGCTTCCATTCAAATGGCAGTCGCGGATGGTGTTGCCACGACCGTCGATAGGTATTACCAGATTGTGGATCATAAAGTTATCCATCCCTGTAAGATCTATATCCGCCGTCAGGAAAACCGTGAAAACGCTTGTGAGGCCATCGTTCACCACATCGCCCCACTGCGTCAACTCATTTTTCTCTATTTTCTCCGCAATTTCCTCCACACTGTAATCTTTATCCTCATCAAATGCCTTATTGTACGTTTGTATAAACTCCTTGTATTGTTCCTCGTTGCCGATGCCGACAGGAATAGTCTCCTTTATCTTTTGCGTGGTCCATGGCTGCACGTCCACGGGAAAGACAGATGCATTGAAACCATTCTTTTCGACACGAACCGTATAGATGTAGGAGCCCCTGATGCCGTGCAATTCACCGCCCATCTGTCCCACGAATGCGTCGTAGTTGTCCACGGGGATTTCAATATCCGGGCTGCCGTCTTCCGGGCAAAGAACAATTGCCTGCACCGTCACGCCACAGGTCTCGGCATCATCGCCACTCCACCACATCAAAGATCTGCACGGCACGATGACATCCCAGCGTTGGTCACCTCCTTCTAATCCGTTGTTAAAGGTTTTCAGCCGGCGCGACTTGTCACTCACCGCCATGTCGTCGTACTTAAGCTTCATCGCAGCGCTGGTGATATCAGTTAGCACAAGGTCCCCGTCCTCACCAGTAAAATCCATATCTATCCATACACCCTTGACCTTCCGTTCGAGTTGCAGGTAAATATCGCCTTTGAAATCCTTGAATCCCTCTCCGAGCGCCACGCGCACGATGGCGAACGTATGGTAAAACAAATTCACCGAGTTCATCGTCGCGCCGTCTTTCGAGATGTTCGTCGTAAGGAAATCGATGACACGGAGCGGCAGTACATGTCCCTCCTCGTCTTTTTCTTCTTCTTCAGCACCCTCTCCTTTGGCATAGATGTCGGCCACTTTCTCCCCTCCTTCCGCTCCCTCCGTATAGGGATAATACGAGAAAATTCGCTCCATCCGGCCAGGGTCTGCTTTGGTGAAATCGGACAGCTCCTCCGAATTGAATGTGTATCCGTTGAAAACCAACGGCAGGTTCAAGAAGTTCGTGGAGTTATTTTCCTCATCGATTTTTCCGCCTCTGGAAAAAAATCCGACACTGTCGCCCTCTGAAAAACCGCTGTCGCTGTACTTTACATTCAGTTCACTGGCAAGCTGCGGCTTAATACCATCGGTATCCGCTATGGGCATAATGCCGGATTGAAGGGATATCCGGCTCATCATTCCGTCCGGAACGGAAGAACCGCTTTCGTCCGCACGGTCGCTGCACGCGCCGAGGATGCAGCATACGACTCCTGCACACAATACTCCGAGGAGTCGATAAACAGGTCTTTTCATATCTCTATTTTTCATGTCTCTTCACATTAATCTGATGACAGCATTTTTTCTTTGAGCTCCTCGCTATGGTCCACCGAGCCTTCCAATCCGTCAACTCCATAGACGGTGTGTCCGTTCAGAACCACCTTGAAAAACTCTTTCCAATTCTTGTCAATTCTGTATGCTAACGGAATCGTTGTTGTTTTCTCCTCGAAATCGCCGAAGAACTGAAACACGAACTCGCTGCCTGTGAAATCGCCGTAACGTTCCAATGGTTCGGGTTTCTCTGTACCGGGTTTCCACGTCATTCCGTCTTTTGCGACATAATCGTTGAACGCTTCCACCGCACTCTTGAAATCATCCGCAGTGCGTATGCCGCCGCGATCCGTGCTCAACACACCCGTTCCCACATCTCTCCATTGCCGAACCATCGCCTCGATATCTATCGCCGGCGGAGCACCGTCAATATTCACTTTCAGCGTGATGTTCTGACCGCCCTCGAATTCACTGAAGGTTTTCGTTTCCTTATCTACCGTAATGTCTGTGGGTAGCATACCGGCAAAAGTCCTGTCGCCGATTTTGATATACAGCGTCGGACGCAGGGTGTCAGTTTCCGTTGCGTCCGCATGTGTAGTTTGCGGCGGCATGATCAGATAATGGGTGCGGTAGGTTTTCTCTTTACCTTCGACAGGATACAGCTTCTCGCTCTCTTCTGCCGAGCCGAGCAGGTAGAGGTTGTCCTTGAAAACCGGATCATAGTTACCTCCGTTTGCCAGTGAAAAGCCGTCTTTCGCTGGAATAATACTGTCTAACAACAATGCAGAACGCTTTTTGCCGACTGACAGATTAAACGGACGTTCCATTCCGTAACACTTCCCGGCAAGATGGGTCATCCAAACCCGTACGTCCTGCCCAGCGAGATCCTCTATGACCGGAGCGGTAATTTCCACATGGACACGCGACATAAGGTGCCGGAGCGGGATGGTTATCCAACGCTTATTATTGGAATTAGCCTCTGTATCATAATAACAACCCGCTATCAGGTCGTTCTGGGCCATACTGCCGTCCTCGGGTTCCACTTGCGCCTTATACTTTTCCAGGAGACCTAAGGGCTGGAAATTCACAAAAACGCGGTCTTCTTCTTTGACCCAGTATTTGTTGACAGGATAACCGTTATAATCCCATCCGGTCGGTCCATTGTCCAAACCGATTGTATACCAGTTCCAATCTGTGATCATATTGCCCCATTTGATTTCAACGATACTATCGTTTCTGTCCCTGAACTCGCCATATCCGTTAGAGAATTTCGCTTCAAAATATTCTAAGTCTAAGTAAGGCTCTGGTGGATCTCCGAAAAACAAACCTTTCCATTTGGTCGAAAGCACCCACGTTTCATCACCATTCAGGTAGCCCTTCTCGTGGGTCGCGCGGGTTTCGAGCATCTCTTCGATATCGGCCCGGATAGTCAACGGACCGTCATATATCCCGGCAGCGGCAGGTTCGGATAACGCATCCTCCCGACTGCATGCCGCCGTCAGGCACAACGCCGCTGAACATACCGCGATGCCCCGCAATGCCGACCGCAACGCCTGTCCGGCTCCGTGTCCCGTTATATCATGCGTTTTCTTTTTCATCTTTTATCCGTTTTTATTTTTTATCTGTAATTCATTTCACCTCCGTGACCGAGACATCCACCTCCGCGTCCGTCCAGTCCTCGACGAAGCCCTGCACGACCTCCATCTCGTCCATGGTACGGGACAGGCTGAACTCCAGCACCGTAATCTTTCCGCCCTCCAAGGTCAAAGAAGTACTACCCGTAGTACCGCCACCATCACCCGTGCCGCCACTGTTGGTCCTATCGGGCGTATAGGTGTAGTATCTGTCCGCATGCGAAACCGGGTCTTGCAATGCCAGTCTCAACAGGGGCTGGCCCTCTTGCATTTGCGTCCAGTTGATAGGAGGCAATATTCCGCAAAAACCGTAGGTGCGATAGGACGATTCCTCACCGTCCTCCGAATCCTTTTTCCGAAATACCGTTGACGTGTGGTAAAGGTACATCGGGACATCATCAGCGTACGTGGCGTTCGAATAATCAACGGCAACCGGGAACATGACACCTGAGTTGTTGTCGCCCGTAGACGCTATCATATAGCTGACAGGAATGCCCCTCATGGACAATTTCACCTCATTCTCCCTGTAACCTGACGGCAACTTTGTCCCTTCCTCATCACCTTCCTCAAAGACAGGCAGGGTGATGCGGACGTCCAGCATGGCGAATACGTGCCAGAACACCAGCCTTACCGGAGCATAGGGTTTGTCTATCGTGTGTCTCCGGTAAGCGAGCATCATGTCCGAGTTCAGGAATCCCTCTATCTTTCCCTGGTCTTCCTTGATTTTGGGTTCCTCCATCGTGTTTCCTGAATTGAACTCCCTCCACCACACGCCATACAACTGGAAATAGTTGCCTTGATCGGCGACCAGGTCGCTGGCGTAGAATCCGTATTTAACGTCCGTTGATATGGAATCCGGCACAAAAAGGTACTCCGAATTTTTGTCGTATTCTCCATCCGATACCCATCCGTCCTCGCCATCCGAGCCTTCGGGATAACCGCTGCCGCCGACATACTCCTTCCATACATACTGGTAAACAGAATTCGTTCCACCCAGGTTGAACGAAGGCCTCTCTTCATCTCTCCTCGTATTGCAGATGCGGATGACATCCCCCTTCTTGAACGTCTTTTTCAGCAACGTGTCCCGCACGGATACCAGCTCGGCAGTAATATTGTCCCCTTCCCGCGTCGCATGCCCTTCGGACGCGGACTTCGCCACTCCGGCGGTAAAATACAGGGGACGCTCCTTCCCGGGAAGTGATCCGGGTAAGGTATCGTGCTCACATCCGGCGAACATCCATACCGCGAAACAATATATGATTATGTTCCATGTTTTCATTGTTTTCTTTCCTTTCGTTTCTGACCGTTACTCAGGTTTCAACTTCCCTTCCACGGGGTCATTCACAATCCAGTTTATCACTGACACATCCAGATTGACCTGCCCCTTATCGGCGAATCTCGCCGTGATTTTGACATGGGTGTTCCGCAAAAGCGTCTTCACCATGTCCAAAGGATAGGTACCCGAACCGGCAGGGTATCTACCCCCCAGCCAGTGTTTCTCATCCGATGGTGTTTCCGAGTATTCCGATGTTTCAAAAACCATCGCGTAACTCTGTTCATCCGTTTCCCCGGAGACGTTGCGGCTCTCGAGGAAATAATAGGTGACCGGATCATCCACGGGAGTGGGATCGCTCTCCGAAAGACTTCTTTGGGGCACGCGCAAGCCTGTGACCGTTTCCTTGACCTCTCCTTTCTCGAACTCCGAGGACCCTTCATACGAAGCGCTGAACGGCGACATCACCACCCCTTCGGGCGTATCGAAATCCAGTTCCGCCAGATGCGCCTCGCTCTTGATGTGGTCGGCATACCACGTTATCCAGTCGCCACCATACTCGGTGGAGGCACCGAAAAACGACAGGTTCTTCCCTTTGTCTGCCGGCACATGCGGCAGAAGCCAGCTCTTATCGGCCGTCTGATGCAACTCCCACTTCGTCACGGCTATGTCGCCCAACAGACGGTCATTGATGTACGTGAAAGTGATCTTGTTCGCCGCACGGACGATGTAGGCGTCCATGATGTGGACATCCGCCACGCCCGTGTTGCCCGGAGAAAAGGTTATGTCGTACTCGGCGCTCATGGGCAACCCGTTGGCCGGACCACCCCCCGCAGGCTTCACAAATTCCTGCAGCTCCGTGTTCGTGAACGTTACGTCTTTGAGTGCCTTGAGGTACGTGTCGGCGATATCCGGCTTGATCGCCTCGTAGTGGCTGCCGCCGTAGATGCCATCCTCAGGGTCGGGATGTTTCTGACCCAGACCACGCAGATCCTCCCTCGCAAGCATCTTATCGAATATCGGCTCGCTGTTGGCGAACAGGTAGATGTGCTTGTCGGCGGCGGTGCCGCGTTCGATTTTGAACATCAGCCGAGGGTCTTCGATGTATCCGTAGCGGTATTTGCCTTTTGTATCGTTGAAATCGATGAAACGGTTGTATTCGATCACCTCCTTCTCGCCTTCCTTGTGCGTGATGATGACGCGCAGGTTGTGCATGAGTTCCACATCGGGGGCAGCCTTGTCTTCGATGATGTCGAACATCGAGACTTGCAGGGCGATGCTTTCACCGTCGGGGAAACGCGTCTGCTCGTACCTGTCGTTGACGCACGAGACGCAGCACAGGGCCAGCGCGCCCGCGGCAAACACCGCGAAGACGCCCCTGAGTGCCCGACGCCGCCATGCGATATGTCTTTCGAGAATCGTCATCCTAATTCCTCCTTTCCGCTCCTCCGGCTCCTTCAACGGACCGACCGACCGTACCGAGCTCGGGTTTCATCTTGATCACGTGCCAGCCGAGGATATGAAGGTCCATCTCGTACCAGCCGCCGTCCACCTCATCGCCGAGGATGAACTGCAGCGTCCAGTTGCTCGCGCGGTCGAGGTACTCCTGGTCGGACACCTCGTGCTCCTTGTTGTGGGCATCGAGCAGGTGCTTGTGTTCCTCGGGAAGCAGCAGGTATTCCAGCAGGTCGATGTTATAGACTTCACGGTTGTCCCTCACGTTGGTGATGATCAGCCGCGGGTCGTCCTCGGCCTTCGCGCGCTTCACGAGGCGGGAGGTCGAGATACGTACCACGAGGAACTCGGCCTGCATGCCGGGCACCACCGTTATCTCAGGTGTGTCCTGCACCGTGCCGCTCTTCTGCCACCAGGGCAGGTAGTCCGCCTTCTCCACGGGTCCCAGCCCGTTGTCCCAGCGCAACAGGGTGTTATTGTCTGTGATCTTGATCTCGAAGTCTTCGGGATTCAGCGGTCCCGACTGGTGTTGCAGCAGGATCGTGAACTCGTTGGTGTCCTTCGTCAGGTGGACGGGCACGATGTGCGTGCCCTGCTCATCGTAGATCTCAAAGTTTCCCGTGCGGCCGTAGTAGAGCGGGTCGAGGCGACGCGTCGCGTCGGCATCCGGAGCCGAGAACACCGTTTCGGTGACCCGCCACGCGGGTGCCGCGTCATCGAGAAGCTCCGGTGCCGTCACCGGGCCCGACGCGGAACCGCCGGCAAACGAACGGTTGTCGGCCAGGCCGCACCACGCCACGAAGTCGTAACGGCCCGCGGGCAGTTCCTCCACGGGCATCACGTAGCCCGCGTCGAAGCCTTCCGCCCCCGAGGTCTCCTCCTTCTCCAGCACCAGGCGGTGCGTCGCCGCATCGAAAACATACAGATGCACCGACCCCACGCCCATCGGGCCCGGAAAGGCGTCCGCAAA
>CANQSM010000023.1 GCA_947626525.1 uncultured Phocaeicola sp.
TTCAGACGTTCCATGCTGGCACGCAATTCCGCTTCGTCGATTGAAAAAAGGATTGTGTTGATGATGCGGAAATAAATGTCCGTTGCTTCATCGCTGTAACGACAGAAGACATGTTCGATTGTAACTTTCATGTTCTTGGTTATTTAACTTCAACAATATTCTCAATTCTCCCGTAAAGAGAGGAACGCAAGGCTGTTTTGTCGATTGCGTAATATTCAGCAATATGTCCGTACTGTTTGACGTAATATCGCTTGAGAACATCCGAGAAATCGAAGTAATAGCCCATCAATGCGATGCCTTTCTGAAAACGGCAGCATCCTCTTACTTGTTCCGTTATCCAATTTGTGTCATCACGGGTCAATTTGCCTCCATTATTGAGGCTCTCTCGTAACCTGTAAACCTTGCAGTCTTTCAGTGTCGCCAATTCCGGCACATCCCATTTGACGAATTTGAATGCTATTTGTCCCATAACTTCACTTTTTTAATCATAGATAATTACTTCATCACGGTATTCCACTATCTCCTTGCCATTACTGAGACGGACAACTATCTTGTTGCCGTAATCTCTCACAACCGTTCCCTCTGTATATCCTTTGTATGGAACGAGTAGGCTGCAATGTGCGCCAATAATTTCAGTTACTTCTTCCGATTCGTACATACGATTGCTGTTTTCTGTTGTCATTTGATTTTCTTTTTTATCCCTCATGTAGTATTTACTACTTTCGGGATTGATTGAAATTATGTCGCCTCATAAGGTGTCTTGGCTCTTTATGCAGGGTTTCACAAGCAAATACTACCTCTGATTGCAGAGTGTGGAGATTTGGTCGTGAACCGTCAGGCTCCGACCTTGCATAAAAGAAAGACAGGACATATACCTTTGCGACACAATTCTCATCAGACAGACCGAAAGTCGGTACGCAATGGTGCAACTCCCACAACGGGAGATCCGATAAAAGGGAATAAATAAAATAGGATTGCAGCGAAAAGAGAAAATACAGGCTGTGGGATTCTCTTCTCTTTTGGCTGCATAAAATATACCACAAAAAGAACCGAAGAAATAGTTTAGTTTAGGATATTAGTCATATATATATGCTAAACTAAATAAAACTAAATATAGGCAGGTACATTTACCTGTCCGTATGTTTATGTCTTTATAAAAAAGCGTATCTTTGTAAAACGGATGTTCCTTGAAAGAAAATCGAGGTTTGCACTTTGAGGTTTGCGATGCTTGTCTGAAGACAAAGATTATGCAAGAAGGTTGGAAAAAGGACTTCGAGTGTGAACAACTGAAAGGAATGAAAAGTAGTGCAAGCAAAAAAAACGGGAAATCGTAAAAAAGATGTTTTTGTTCCTATTTTGTTTCTTTATTTAGAGAAACATTTATATAAAATTCTCATTTACAATATGTTATTATATATCAAAATAACATTTTCCAGATTTGTATCGGAAAGCTTTCCGATTGTTGCTGCTCATGATGACACTGTTTGCAGGTAATGTCTATGCACAAACCGGAAACCGCAGTATTTCCGGAATGGTAACGGACGCTTCAGGCGAACCGCTTCCCGGTGCCCATGTAGCCATCGTCAAAGTCCACCCTACCGATGCCGTACAAGCTGTAGCGACCGACATCAACGGGCATTTCCAACTCACATTTCCCAACAATGTGAAACAGATTACCGTCAGCTACATCGGTTTCAAGATGAAGACCGTCACGCTTTTACCCCCCCCCAGCAATTCCTATGAGATAAAGCTGGAAACGGATGCCCAGGCCATGGAAGAAGTGGTGGTGAACGGTGCTTTTACACGTAAGGCCAATACGTTCTCCGGTGCCGTCACCACAGTAAAAGGGGAGGAGTTGCAACGGGTAGGAAATCAAAACGTATTACAAAGCTTAAAGAACATCGACCCCTCTTTCCTACAAATCGAAAATCTGTCTGCCGGGTCCAATCCGAATGCATTGCCTGATTTCCAAATGCGCGGAAGCTCTTCCGTAGGCAGCCTGCAAGGGGAGTTCTCTTCAAGCGCCAACCAACCGTTATTCATCTTAGACGGTTTTGAAACAGATTTAACCAAGATACTTGATTTGGACATGAATCAAGTAGAAAGTCTTACTACCTTGAAAGACGCTACCGCCAAAGCCATTTATGGCGCCAAGGCGGCCAACGGCGTTATCGTTATCGAGACCAAACGCCCATCCGCAGGCCGCTTAAAGGTTTCCTACAACGGCGGTCTGAGCATCGAAGCGCCTGATTTAACCAGTTACGATTTATGCAACGCCATGGAAAAACTGGAAGTGGAGAAAATGGCGGGATTGTACTCTTCAGACAACGCTTTGACACAAATCAGTCTGGATAAGACCTATGCCAATAAGTTGCGCGAAATCCTGGCGGGAAGCAATACGGACTGGAAAGCACAGCCTACCCGCGTCGGAGTGGGACACAAACATTCTCTCCTGTTAGAAGGCGGAGACGACTCCATGTTGTATGGCGTCGACCTGTCTTATAACAACATTGCCGGTGTCATGAAAGGTTCCGACCGTAACACGTTCAGCGGCGGTATCACTCTTTCCTACCGGGTAAAGGATTTCATTTTCCGCAACAAACTGACCATCGATTACAACGACAGCAATAATTCACCTTACGGCACATTCGACCAATATTGCAGGATGAACCCTTACAGCCGACTGTACGATGAAAACGGGAATTTAGTAAAAAGTTATAATTATACGAATGCCTCCGGTGAAATAGGAGACTATTACAACCCTTTATATAACACCACTCTGAACAGTAAAGACAACAGTACATACACTACCATCACCAACAACTTCTACGCGGAGTGGCAGGCTGCCCGAAACTTACGTTTAACCGGACGTTTCGGGTATGTACGGCAAAGTTCGACCACCGACCTCTTCAAACCGGCCAACCATACGGACTTCGCCCGTGAAAGCGATACCTATTACAAGGGGTCGTACTCAAAAACAAGCGGTACTTACACCAGCCTCAGCGCGGATTTGGGAGCCAGCTATTCTTTCCAAATAGACAAGCACCTGCTTTTTGTAAACGGACAATTGAACATAAGCGACCAAAGTACGCTGACCAACACATTGACGGCACAAGGTTTCCCTAACGACTTCATGGATGATATCTCGTTCGGTACACATTACGAGAAAGACGGAAGGCCGACCGGAACGGAAAGCATCTCCCGCAGTGCCGGAGGATTGCTGTCAGTGAACTATTCATACGACGAGAAGTATCTATTCGATGCGAACTACCGCCTGCAAGCCTCCTCGGAAACCAGCAAAGACAATCGCTGGGGACATTTTTGGTCGGTAGGCGGAGGTTGGAATATACACAATGAAGGATTCTTGAAAGATTCGGAACTGATTAACCGCTTGAAGTTACGCGCTTCATTCGGATTCACCGGAAACCAAAACTCCAACTCGTTCGCCGCGACACCTACCTTTTTATATTACGCCAATACGTCATACAACGGTTCCATCGGTTCCTATTTAGCCGCATTGGCCAATCCGGACCTGCATTGGGAAGAAAAATACGACACGAACATCGGAGTAGACTTCAACCTGTTTAACAACCGACTTGGCGGACGCTTCGACTATTACCTGAGCACCACCGACGGGCAAGTAACATCTGTCACCGTGCCTTATACCACCGGATTCTCCACCTATACCGCCAATCTGGGTAAGGTAGAGAACAGAGGTTTCGAAGCATACTTAAATTACAAAGTGTACGATAACAAATGCGATTATGCGAATGTGTATGCCAGCATAGCCCAAAACAAAAACACTTTGAAAGAGATTTCAAACGGACTGCGCGCTTGGAACGACAACCAGGATCAAGCGATGCTGAAAGAGAAAATCACCACTCCAATGGTCAAATTTTACGAAGGCTGTTCCATGAACGCCATCTGGGCTGTCAAGTCATTGGGCATAGACCCACAGAACGGCAAGGAGATTTTTGTGAAAAAAGACGGAAGCATTACCTACGAATACGACCCGGACGACCAGATAGTATGCGGTGACAACCAACCTAAATTCAATGGTCTGGTCGGTTTCAACGGAGAAATCAAAGGCTTCGGGTTCTCCGTGACAGCCAACTACCGTTGGGGAGGCCAAATATACAATTCAACCCTGGTTGACAAAGTGGAAAACGCTCCCATCGAATACAACGTAGACCGCAGAGTATTTACCGACCGTTGGCAAAAAGCGGGGGACATCGCCCTATACAAATCCATCAAGGACCAAAGTACAACGTATGCGACTTCCCGTTTTGTAGAGGACTACAGCACTTTCACTCTTTCTTCATTGAGCGTCTATTATGATTTTTACAATTGCAGGTTCATGAAAAACTCATTCCTGGAAAGATTGAAAATCTCGGCTTATACCAACGACTTGTTTATCCTTTCTTCCGTGAAGACCGAAAGAGGAACAAGCTATCCTTTCGCACGGACATTCTCTTTCTCGGTTCAAGCAACATTTTAAGTCCCTCGGAATAGAAACATATTAAAATAAGAAAATCATGAAAAGAACAAACATAAAATCCTTTCTATTCGGAATCACCGTCCTATTCACTTTCTCTGCCTGTGAAAGCTGGTTAGACGCCACTCCGAAGTCACAAATCAAAGAAGAAGACCACTTCAGCCGGGAAATCGGTTACAAAGACCAGCTGACCGGAGTCTATTCAGCCATGTGCTCAGAATCCATGTATGGCCTGCAAATGGGCATTGGATTTACAGAAATCCTCTCGCAGAACTACAATGTGGACGGCAACAACCAGACATGGCGCTATGCGGCGGATTATGACTACAAAAATTCCGCGTGTGAATCGATTATAAACAACATCTGGTCGAACACCTATAATTGCATTGCCAACCTGAACGTTTTGCTGAAGAACATCGAAAAAGCCGACCCGAACATGTTTGAAGAGAACCATTATGCCCTATATAAAGGCGAAGCGCTCGGCTTGCGTGCGTTCCTGCATCTGGATTTAATGCGCCTTTTCGCCTGTGCGCCGGCTATGGACAACCAGGCAAAGGGAGTTCCTTATGTAACCGAATACAGCACAAATGTGGTGCAGCAGAAAACGGTTGGCGAAACCATGCAACTGATTGTAAAAGACCTGTTGGAAGCTCGCGATTATTTATCGGAAGACTCGTTGAAAATCGGATCCAGTCCCTACTATGAACGTGCGCAACGCACTTGCTATTTCAACTATTATGCTTGTGTGGCCACTCTGGCACGCGCTTACTTATGGATGCAGGATATACAGAACGCGCAAATTTACGCGAAAGAGATCGTGGATATCCTGGAAGATGAAAGTCTGTACAGCACTCCTTTCAGTTGGATACATGAAACCACTATGAGTCAAGCAGAGAAGTTAGCCCGCGACAGAGCGTTTACCTGCGAGCATCTGTTCAATCTGAAAATAGAAAAATGGGAAGATACCTCAAACAACTATTTAATAACCAAGGCTGGGACACAACTGTTGGCTCCTTCGGAAGACAAAGCGGAAGAAATCTTCGAAACGAGCAGCGGCTACGGAAATGATTACCGTTATGCCGACGGACAAGGTTTCGAACAGGATGGAGAGAGAAGGCTGCCTTACAAATTCCGATACCAAGAGGGAAGCAATTACAACAATATCTATCCGCTTATCCGCATGACGGAGGCGGTCTACATTCTGGCCGAATGCGTGAAGGACAGCAATCCCAAACGGGCCGTTGAATTACTGAATATGGTACGCGACAACCGCCATCTTTCACTCTATCCGTTAAGCGAGGACCTGACTCCGGACCAAATACAAAATGAGATATACAAAGAGTACCGGAAAGAGTTTTTACAGGAGGGACAGTTGTTCTACTATTACAAGCGTCTGAATGCCAATGAAATAAAAGGAGCTAGTGTCCGTCCCAACAGAAGCATTTACGTATTGCCCATACCATCGGTGGATACCGATTTTGGAGGATACGAAAACTAATTTTCAAATAACAGTATTATGAAACCATTGAAATATATCATATTAGTATGTTTGATTTCCATATTGGGAACAAGTTGCGAGAATGACGGATTTTACTATCAGGATGAACCGCGGGTACGTCTTGTAGGCCCCGAAATATGGACTCTAAAGACCGATTCCCTGGAATTCTCTTTTGTCGTATATCCGGAGGATGTCACCTCGTACCAAATGGATGTCGAGGCCTATATCATGGGAACGGTCGCCGAACACGACCGCATACTGAAGTTGACGGTAGATGCAAGCAAGACTACCGCAACAGAAAACCAATATACCGTTCCAACCACCGTGACCATCCCGGCAGGCAGCGACAAAACCGTCTTTCCTGTCATACTGAAACGGGACGCAAGCCTTGCCAACAAAACGGTAAGACTTTATATCAAGGTGGACCGTTCAGATGACTTCGAGACAGGCGTAAACGAAGAAAACCACCTGCTATTGAAATGGAACGATCAATTGGCCCAACCCAAAAACTGGGAGACGGAGCTGAAGACCTATTTCGGCACATATAGTGATGAAAAATACCGTTTTATGCTGAACAATGCCGGAGGCATCTCCGAATTCAGCACAGAAACCATGAGTTGGGCCCAACTTACCAACTATAAAATCGTATTTACGAATCTATTAGACGAGTACAACGCCGCCCATCCCGAAGCGCCTTACTCTTTCAATTTTAACGACTAAACCATAAGGAGGAAAAACAGATGAAAAGTTTATGCTACCTATTTTCCACATTATTGTTTTTATCCCTGGCTATCACAGCATGTAACGAGGATGACGGGAACTACACCTATCTTACAGAAGAGGAAGTGGGTGTCATTAAATTCGATACAACGGGCATGACTGCGGAAGAACGTAATGCCTTGACTTACGGCATGGATCCCGGAGACATCATATCATTTAATCTAAAAGTAAAATACAAATATGCCGAACGGCTCCGTTACCGTTGGTTTGTCACACCACACCCTTACGGAGCGGTACAAGAAGGCAACGCGCTCGTTTACCCCAAGGCGGACACCATCGCCTACACCCTGGCGCTTACGGACTGGGTATGCGATCTGGAGCCTGGCATGTGGCGTTTCTATTGTATGGCAGAGGATACCGTAACCGGTATCCGTGAATATTTCCAGGCACAGGAGCAATTTGTCAGTGTCAACCAAGCAGGAACGGCAAGCGGCCTTTACCTGTTGACGGAAACACCCGACGGGAACACGGATATCGAGGTGATGAGCACCCCCATGCTGATGGGTAGCACCGATGACAACCGCCCCAAATACTACAGTCAGCTTACCGGAAGCACCTTGCCAGGAAAGCCCCGTTTTATCAAGTGCGGCTCTACGGGAACCGGAAGTAATGCCAGCAAAGACTATTACATGGTCTGCACCGAACAGGGATTGTACCGTCTGAACAATGTAGGACTCCAGATGATGGACGACTGGGACGGCATGTTCTATAGCACTCCGGAGGTGTTCAATCCCCAAGCGTTCATGTTTGTCAACAACTGCAACTTCCTGATCAACAACGGAAAGCTCCACGTGCTTTATGTGAGAGAGGCCAATGACGGCCTGTTCTCCGCCCCGATCAGCGGAGACTATGAGGCGGACGCCTACCTCATGGCCGAAACCAAGACTACTTGGAGTCCGGCCCCCGATGCCATCGATGCAGACCAGGTGATATATGACAAGAAGAACAGGAGATTTCGCCCCTACTATCCCAAGGCAACTTCGGTCAGCCTTTTCAAGGCGACAAACGGGGACGCCTACGTCGATGCCAACCACGTATCCGGTGAAGTGGTGAAAATCCTGTCAGCCAACAATCACCAGACTTACGTCATCAGTAAAGAGGAGAATGGAGAGTATAATCTATACGACTTCAATTTCTATAACCGGGCGGACAACGGAGACTTGTCCGGTGGGGGAACCCGTTCACGCCTGACGCTGTCCGCGGCAACGGATATTCGGCAGGCCAAATACTTTACGGCCTGTGCCAGTGCACAATCGGCTTTCTACTATGCCACAGACAACACCGTCTATTCGATTGCCCCTTCACGCGGCTTGGAAGTCACCGACGCACGGACGGTATGTCAGGCACCGGCAGGCGAAACCATCACATGCATTTACGCCATCGGGAGTCACTCCGCTGGTTTCCCTTGGGCTACGGCCATGCTTTACGTAGCTACCTGGAGCGAGTCCGAGCAACAAGGCAAAGTGTATGAATATGAAGTCGACCATAGCGAAGGAGTACTCACAGTCATGTGGCAATCAATGAACGGCTATGCGGAGAATCCAACCGAAGTAATCTCCGGTTGGGGAAAAATCAGAAGCATGACTTGGATGACAGCCGAATAATACGAACATATACATCAATTATATCCATTTAAATTAAACACACAATGAAAACCAACCAAAAATGGGGAGTTGTCCTGATAACTTCCATTTGCCTTGCAGCTTGCACGCCCAAGCAACAGACCGTAACGTCCTATACCATAAGCGGAACCATTAACGGATTGGCGGACAGTACTACGCTCGTGCTTGTCCCGATAACTCACGACAATGAGAAGCCTGTTGCCGAAACAAAAGCAAGTAACGGCACATTCTCCTTTAACGGTACAGCTGAAGATACGATTTGCGTACGATTGGCCGTGAAAGACACCTATGGAGGTATCAATCTTATGCTTGAAAATGCTGAAATCACCGTCAACGGTAATGCGACTTCCGACAAGGCGCATGACGGTACGCCCCTCTACCATTTCGACAACGTAGAAATAAAAGGTTCGCCCATGACCGATCACTACACACGACTTATGAGTGTGCGCGACTCGATGGACGTACTTTACCAAGCATACCACAACGAATATGCCGCCATTATGGAGCAAATAGCCCAAGCACGGAAAAAGAAAGACCAAAAAGCTTTGGAGGCTCTCTATAAGTCGGATGAATACAAGGCCTTTTCCGCAGCGGAAGGTAATTTCTTCAAGACTGTGGCAGAATCGTATAACAAAATCATACTCGAAAATAAAGACTCCTTCTGGGGGCCGTTAATGATGGTTTCACTCTCCAGCTATCTCACTCCGGATCAGAAGGAAATCTACGAGCAGTTCTCTGAAGCCGCCAAAGAGAGCTACTACGGAAAGAAAGTCAAAGAGGAACTCTATCCGGCAGGCATGGTAGGACAACCGGCCCGGGCATTCACCGTCAAAGACGCGGATGGCAAAGAGGTTACATTGGCCTCACTGCTGGAAGGGAAGAAATATGCATTGATTGATTTCTGGGCTTCATGGTGTGGCCCGTGCCGCAAGGAGATTCCCAATCTGAAGAACCTTTATAAGAAATATGCAGACAAAGGATTCCAGATTATCAGCATCTCCATCGATAAAAAGGAGGAAGACTGGCAAAAAGCCTTAAAAGAAGAGGGACTGACCTGGCCCAATTTCTGTGACAGAGAGGTGGCCGATTTGTATAAAGTAAAAGCAGTGCCGACCATGTATTTAGTTGATGCCAAAGGTATATTGGCAGGTCAGGATTTACGCGGAAAAGCATTAGCCGACAAATTGGAAGAACTATTCGGCAAGTAACAGCTCCGGTCAATTTATGCCCCAAATAATAAGATGTATCATTATGTCATACGGACAAGATGATACATCTTATTCTATTTTATAGCCGTCGTTTCTCTTTAATCATCGGCAAGCTTTCATCGCCTTGATGACGGCCGAAGCGAATCCTTCGTGTTCCAGCGTATTGATACCTTTGATAGTAATGCCACCGGGAGTCGTCACTTTATCAATTTCCACCGACGGATGGGTCTCCGGATTGTTCAAAAGAAGTTCCGCTGCGCCTTTCACCGACTGGGCAATCATCTTCCGGGCTTGTTCCGGATAAACGCCCATCTCCACTCCCGCTTGCATGGCAGCCTGGATATATTTCAGGACGAAAGCGGTCCCGCACGAAGCCAGCGCTGTTGTGGCAGGAATCTGCGATTCAGGAACCAACAGGGCCATTCCCATTTCATTGAACATATCCACAATCAGTTTTTCCTGTTCAGAGGTAGCATATTGACTGGCTACCAGCGTCATGCTTTCCATATAGGCAATCGCCGTATTCGGTACTACCCGGAACATCGGCATCTTCATCCCCGCATAATGTTCCAATTGTTCGAAAGAAATCCCGGCGGCCACAGATACCAGTATCTGATTTTCTTCCAGATTCATCGAATTTATCACATTCTCCATCAACCACGGCTTGACCGCAACGATGACCATATCCGCATCCTTCGAAGCTTCCATGTTGCTATGCATCACATGCAACGCCGGATGGGCATTCTGCAAATCCTGCAACTTTCCCCAACTTGGATTCGCCACACAAATATCATCCGTGTCCACTATACTACTCTTTGCCAGCGCATGGGCTATCGCACCACCCATGTTTCCGGCACCAATAACCGCTACTTTCATATTCATTCAAAATTAAAGTTCTTTTTGCATGCCTCCTATCACATGATTCTGACCTCAAACGGCAACCGTAAGGAAGCATATAAAGCATCTAAAAAAACGCACCGGTTTCATGATTGTCCCAAACGATTGAAACGGGACTTCCACAGTATGTGGAACAACAGTTCCAACAAGCCGGAACCATCAATTCCAATGCATTAAACTGATTTGCCGTTGCAGGCAATCCAAAAACTCATCAGCTTCTTCCCGGGCAAGACACAACGGAGGAAGCAGACGAATCACGTGGGTACCGCTTACTCCGGTAAACACATGCCCGTCATAAATCAAACGGGCACGAAGCTCCTTCACGGGTTCCTCAAATTCCAGTCCAATCATCAGCCCACGCCCGCGCACCTCTTTTATCTGAGGAATCTCTTTTAGCTTTTGCATCAAATAAGCTCCCACTTCGGCCGCATTATCCACCAGATGTTCTTCTTCCATGACATCCAGTACTGCCAAAGCCGCGGCACACGCCAAATGATTACCGCCGAACGTAGTGCCCAGCTGCCCGTATACCGGCGTAAACTCAGGACTAATCAACACGCCGCTCATTGGGAAACCGTTGGCTATGCCTTTGGCCACCGTAATCAAATCCGGACGAATGCCGGCATATTGATGCGCAAAGAATTTGCCGCTACGCCCATATCCCGATTGGATCTCATCCAAGATTAAAACCGTGCCGGTTTCCGTACAAAGTTCACGAAGCCGCCTCATAAAACAGTCCTCCGGAATCTGTATGCCTCCCACTCCCTGTATGCCTTCGATGATAACCGCGCAAACGTCTTTCTTACGCAACACCTTTCCGGCAGTCTCGATATCGCCAAGCGGCAAATAGGTTACATGTCCGTTATCATTAATCGGCGCTATAATCTTAGGATTATCCGTTACCTCCACCACCAAGGAAGTACGGCCATGAAAAGCCTTATTGAAAGAAAGCACCTTCGTGCGTTTGTTGTAAAAAGAGGCCAGCTTCAATGCATTTTCATTTGCCTCAGCACCGGAATTCACCAAAAACAAGGCATAATCGTCATAACCACTTATTTTACCCAACCGGTCGGCAAACTGCTGTTGAAGCCTATTGACAACAGAATTGGAATAAAAACCCAACCGGGCAACTTGTTTGCCAAGACAATCCACATAGTGCGGATGAGCATGTCCGATAGAAATGACGGCATGCCCTCCGTACAAATCCAGATATTCCACTCCTTTTTCGTCCCAGACCCGACAGCCTTTCCCTTTGACGATATTTACATCATATAAAGGATATACATCAAACAATTTCATATTTCCGCTTCGTTTAAAAGGCGCTCGGTTTCAACCGCAAGCCTGTTGTTTCTTCCAGATTAAACATCAAATTCATATTATGGACAGCTTGTCCGCTGGCACCTTTCAAAAGATTGTCGATACAGGAAACAACCAACAGTTTATCTCCATGCTTTTCCAGATGAAGCAGACATTTGTTCGTATTCACCACCTGCTTCAAGTCTATGTTCTTTTCCACTATGTGCACAAAAGAATCTTCCGCATAATAGGATTCATACATTTTCACCAACTCCTCCAGCTCCACCTTGCATTTCATTACGATGGTCGCGAAGATGCCACGAGGAAAATCTCCCCGGTAAGGAATGAAATTAATCTCCGAGTCAAAACTGTTTTGCAACTGTTTTAACGACTGCTTTATTTCAGGCACATGCTGATGGGAAAACGGTTTATAAATACTCACATTGTTGTTACGCCAGCTAAAATGGCTGGTTGCGCCCGGTTTCACACCGGCTCCCGTGCTTCCCGTGATGGCATTGACCATGACATCATCGTTAATCATCAGATGTTTTGCCAAAGGTAACAATCCCAATTGGATGCAAGTGGCGAAGCAACCGGGGTTCGCCACATACTTGCTATGGCAAATAGCCCGCCGGTTCAATTCAGGGAGCCCGTAAACAAAGTCATGTTCTTCACTCTTTATACGGTAATCCATGGAGAGGTCTACAATCTTCAGCTCTTCCGGAAGATTGTGACATTCCATGAATTTCTTCGTTTCACCATGTGCAGTGCAGAAAAAGAGCACGTTTATCTCGTCCAAAGGAAGCGTGTCGGTGAAGAGCATTTCCGTTTCTCCATACAGCCCTTCATGCACATCTGTCAACCTGTTGCCGGCATTGCTGCCACTGTTTACAAACACCAGCTCCACTTCAGGATGATGAAGTAGCAGACGAATCAATTCTCCAGCTGTATAGCCGGCTCCTCCAATTATTCCTACTTTTATCATACGTCTTTCCTTTTTCAGATTTCCTCGTCTTTATGGTTGGCATAATATACGCGCAACGGTGTAGAGGTCACTTTAATAAATCCCTTTGCATCTTCGGCAGTCCACCCTTTCTGCATCTCTCCATATTCACCGAATTTCGTTTTTACCAAATCATCCTCCGATTCTACTCCAACCGTAGAGAAAGAGAGAGGACGAAGCTCCAAGATGGCGGTTCCGTTCACATTCCGTTGCGATTCCAGAAGCATGGCCTCGATATCGCGCATCACCGGTTCCAAGTATTGACTTTCGTGCAAAAACATTCCGTACCAGTTAGCCACCTGATCTTTCCAATACTGCTGCCATTTACTTAACGTATATTTTTCCAAGAAGTGGTGCGCACCGATAATTAACATAGGGGCTGCCGCCTCAAAGCCTACACGCCCTTTAATACCGATGATTGTATCCCCTACATGCATATCCCGGCCAATGCCATATGCTGCACCGATTTCCTCCACTTTCTGGATAGCCTGAACCGGATCGGCAAACTCTTCACCATTCACGGCTTTCAGTTCGCCTTTCTCAAAAGTTAGACGCAGCTCCTCGTTACCTTCTTTGGTGACCTGTTTCAAATACGCGCTTTCCGGCAAGCCCTGCGCCGAATCAAGAATCTCGCCACCACAAATGGAAGTACCCCAAAGTCCTACATTATAAGAATATTTCAATTTAGTGAAATCCGCCTCAAAACCATGCTCTTTCAGATAATTAATCTCATATTCACGGGTAAGTGCCATATCACGTGTCAGAGTAATAATTTCCATATCCGGGGCCAAGACCAAAAACGTCATATCAAAACGAATCTGATCGTTACCGGCTCCTGTAGAACCATGCGCAATGGCTTGCGCACCAATTTCATTGGCATACCGGGCTATGGCCAGAGCCTGAAAGATGCGCTCCGAGCTTACCGAAATAGGATAAGTACCATTCCGCAGGACATTTCCAAAGACCATGTATTTCAGACTTTTCTCATAATATTCATGCGTAACATCCAACGTAACATATTTTGCAGCGCCCAACTTATAAGCATTCTCTTCGTTCTTTTTCAACTGTTCGGCACTGAATCCACCCGTATTGGCACAAGCCGCATACACTTCATAGCCTTTCTCTTTAGCTAAGTACATGACCGTAAACGAAGTATCCAATCCACCGCTAAAGGCTACCACAACTTTCTTTTTCTCTTCCATAAATATGCTGTTTTTATTCCTTATTTATCTCATCTATAAAATTGTTCTTCTCGTCTTCCTTGTGTTTGTCCGGATCATAAAGCATTGCCGTACAGATACAATAGCGGCGTTCCGTACGCACCAGCACATCATGGTTGCAACACCCTTCGCACCCTTTCCAGAAAGCATCATCGTCCGTCAGCTCCGCAAAAGGAACCGGTACATATCCCAACTCCGTATTGATTTTCATCACAGCTCCCCCACTGGTCAAGCCGAACAATTTGGCATGCGGCCAACGTAAACGCGACAAAGTGAAAGCCGCTTTCTTTATCCTTTTAGCCAACCCTTTTCCCCTAAACTTTTCCACCACAATCAAGCCGGAATTAGCCACATATTGCTTGTTTCCCCAGCTTTCTATGTAACAAAAGCCGGCAAACTCATTCCCGCATAAAGCAATAATCGCCTTTCCTTCTCTCATCTTCTGTGCCACATACTCATGCGTACGTTTGGCAATGCCCGTACCACGTACTTTGGCCGCAGCAGTAATTGTTTCTAGAATAGTGTCAACGTAAACCTCATGTGAGGCGTCGGCTACCATAACATCTATTTGATCCATTCTTCGTTGTTAAAACTTAAATTTTTATCTATGAATTTTCTATCTTATATTAGGGATAATGGATGAAAGCGCTTTCAATACATCCCTCTGCTCCATGTTCTCACGAATCACCAACAAAATGGTATCATCTCCGGCTATGGTACCCAGTATTTCATAAAAATCACGGTTATCTATATCATAAGCCAAGCTACTGGCATATCCCGGACGAGTTTTGATAACAGCTAAGTTTCCCGAGAATTTAATGGAAACAAAGCCGGTCTGTATCAGCATCTCATTGATTGAATGCATCTCAGTTGTCCGTTTATACATGGCATTATTCGGCAGCACATACACATAACGTCCACTCATACTTGCCGCTTTCGCTACTTTCAGGCGTTTTAAATCGCGCGACAAAGTAGCTTGTGTCAGTGCATATCCGTTACGAGCCAATTCATTCAGCAACTCTTCCTGATTACCCACTTCTTTGCTGGATATAATCAACTTGATAGCGTCAAGACGCCCATTCTTATCCTGTCTCATTGTATAATTATTCTAAATACGCTGCAAAATTATGACATTATTTGAATATTCATGGCATTCAATCGAATATTTTTCAATTCTTATGCATTTCAGAGGCTGTTTATTGCATAAAACATGCATATTTCGGATAGGCTTTTTGAAATGACATGAAAATCGACTATATGATAAAGTTTTATCAAGAAAAAGCAAAAAAGAATGTAATAAAATCACAAATCACAGTAAATCTTACAAAGTTTTTACTACTTTTGTTACATTATTTGAGAATTTACCAATAACTACCTTAAAATAGCATTAACAGTATGAAGAACATGCAATTCTTTGCTGTGGATTTAGGAGCAACCAGCGGCAGAACCATCCTAGGTACCTTATCGGAAGGTAAACTGGATTTGAGAGAGTTAACTCGCTTCCCCAATAACATTATCGAAACCGGAGGTCATTTCTATTGGGACATCTATGCCCTATACCTCGAAATCATCAAAGGGCTGAAAGTTGTAGCCCAAGAAAGCATTGAGATTCAATCCATCGGTATCGACACATGGGGTGTGGATTTTGTCTTTACCGGTAAGGACGGAGCTTTGCTCCGCAATCCCTATTGTTACAGAGATCCCCATACGGTAGGGGCTCCGGAAGAATATTTTACCCACATTTCACGTGAAAGAGTATATGAAATCACAGGGATACAAATCATGAATTTCAATTCACTGTTCCAACTTTATACCCTACATCGTGATAAATGTTCGGCCCTTGAAGCTGCCGACAAGATACTTTTCATGCCAGATGCGCTATCGTATATGCTCACGGGCAATATGGTCACGGAATATACCATTGCATCCACTTCGCAAATATTAAATCCGCGTACAAAACGTTTTGAAAAAGAATTGCTTGATGTGGTAGACGTGAAAGAAGAACAATTCGGCCGTTTTGTTTTTCCAGGTGAAAAAATCGGTGTATTAAGTAAAGATGTACAGAAGTTAACCGGATTAGGTGAAATCCCGGTTATTGCCGTTGCCGGTCACGATACGGCCTCCGCCGTAGCGGCCGTTCCTGCACGGAATGCACAATTCGCTTACCTGAGTTCTGGAACTTGGTCGCTCATGGGCATTGAAGTAAAAGATGCCATCATTAATAAAGAAAGCTTCGACAAAAACTTCACCAATGAAGGAGGTGTGGAAGGAACCACCCGTTTCCTTAAAAATATCTGCGGCATGTGGTTACTGGAACGTTGCCGCAAAGAGTGGGAAGCCACTAACAATTATTCATATCCGGAACTGATTGAAGCCGCTCTGGCTGTCAAGGCTTTCCGAAGCCTTATCAATCCGGACGCTCCCTGCTTTGCCAACCCCGTTTCCATGATTGAAGCCATACGTCACTATTGCAAAGAAACGGGACAACCCGAACCTGAGACTTACGGAGAAATAACCCGTTGTATCTTTGACAGTCTGGCACTGCGTTACCGTCAAGTATTCGGCTATATGCAGAATATGGCTCCGTTCAAGATAGAAAAGCTGCATGTTATCGGTGGAGGTTCACGTAATAACTTGCTGAATCAATTTACATGCAACGCTGTAGGAATACCCGTAACAGCGGGGCCCTCAGAAGGAACAGCCATCGGCAATATCATGTTGCAGGCCAAAACCTCCGGATTGGTTCACAATATCCAGGAGATGAGAAGCCTAATCAGCTCTTCCATCGAACTTGCCAATTTTGTGCCTGAACATCCGCAAGAATGGGACGACGCATATCAGACTTACTTAAAATATTACAGGGAGGACATTTAAGCCTTCAACGAATGAAAAAATGATTCGCAATTAAGAAGCAAACAAAATAAATACTAACTCAATAAATTGAATTATCATGAAAGAAGAATTGATCAAAAAGGCGTATGACATTGCCAAAGAACGCTACGCAGCCCTTGGCGTAAACACAGACAAGGTACTGGATACTCTCCAGAACATTCAAATATCCATGCATTGCTGGCAAACCGATGATGTGATTGGTTTCGAACCGAAAGCAGGCGCTTTATCAGGCGGAATACAGACTACCGGAAACTATCCGGGCAAAGCACGGAACATCGATGAAGTGCGCAAAGATCTGGAATTTGCCATGTCGTTGCTACCAGCCAAACAACGTGTCAACCTCCACGAAATCTACGGTGATTTCCAAGGCAAGTTCGTTGACCGCGACCAATGCTCCATCGAACTGTTCAAAAGCTGGATGGAGTGGGCCGACGCACAAGGAATCAAGCTGGATTTCAACTCTACGTCTTTCTCTCACCCGAAAAGTGGGAACCTCTCTCTCTCCAACCCGGACAAAGGTATCCGTGATTTCTGGATTGAGCATACAAAACGCTGCCGCGAAATAGCCGATGAAATCGGCAAGCACCAAGGCGACACCTGCTATATGAACCTTTGGGTACACGACGGAAGCAAGGATATTACTCTGAACCGTATGAAATACCGTGAACTATTCAACGATTCACTCGATCAGATATTTGCTGTGAAATACGACCACATGAAGACCGGTCTGGAAAGCAAAGTTTTCGGTATCGGACTGGAGCATTATACAGTAGGTTCCAACGAATTCTGCATGGGCTATGCTACCAAGCATCAGACTTACTTGACCATCGACACCGGACACTATCATCCGACAGAAGTGGCTGCCGACAAGGTTTCGTCCGCCCTGCTTTTCGTTCCGGGACTCATCTTGCACGTAAGCCGTCCTATCCGTTGGGATTCCGACCATGTCACCTTGATGGATGACGCTACTACTGAACTGTTCCAGGAACTCGTTCGCTGCGACGCACTCGGCCGTACCGCCATTGCACTCGATTATTTCGATGCTTCCATCAACCGTATAGGCGCTTACGTTATCGGTACCCGTGCCGCACAGAAGAGCCTGTTACGTGCATTGCTCGAACCGTTGGCTACCTTGCGTAAATATGAAGCTGAAGAAAAAGGATTCCAACGCCTTGCCTTGCTCGAAGAGGCCAAAGCATTGCCGTGGAACGCTGTATGGGATATGTTCTGCTTGAAGAACAATGTACCTGTAGGCGAAGAGTTCATCCCGGAAATTGAGAAATACGAAGCGGAAGTTACTTCCAAAAGATAATGATTAGCTTGTCTATAAAAGAAATAGGTGGGAAAAACAGGTTCCCATCCTATTTCCCGGACAACTATTATGAAACATAGAAATTATGGAAATCATTATAGGATTATTGATTATTGCCATCGGAAGCTTCGGGCAAAGCAGTTCTTATGTACCCATCAATAAAATAAAACAATGGAGTTGGGAAAGTTTCTGGTTGATTCAGGGCGCATTCGCATGGATTGTTTTCCCGTTACTCGGTGCCCTGCTGGCCATTCCCGAAGGATATACACTGTTCGACTTATGGAGTGAGGGCGGCGCATCCACCTCCATCATATTCGGAGTTTTATGGGGTATTGGCGGACTGACATTCGGATTAGGCATGCGCTACCTGGGAGTAGCTCTCGGACAAAGTATCGGTATGGGAACCTGTTCCGCTTTCGGAACAATTCTACCTCCTTTAATGGCCGGTAACGATTTATTCCACGGAAAAGGACTGTTACTTTTAATCGGTGTCTGCATCACTTTAGCCGGTATTGCCGTGATTGGATATGCGGGAAGCCTCCGCAGCAAGAACATGACGGAAGAAGAAAAGAAAGCCGCCATTAAAGACTTTGCACTGACTAAGGGTTTGATTGTAGCGTTCTTGGCCGGAGCCATGAGTGCCTGCTTCAATTTAGGATTGGAAGGAGGAAAGGAAATACAACAGGTGGCGTTAGCTAATGGAGTAGCTCCACTTTATGCCGGACTTCCGGTAATCTTTCTCGTCACGTTTGGCGGATTCCTGACAAACGCCGCTTATTGTATCCAGCAAAATATTAAAAACGGCACAGGTAAAGAGTATTTCAGCGTACCAAGCAATGTGTTCGTGAGCAATATTTTGTTCTGTGCTTTGGCCGGCGTGTTGTGGTATTCTCAATTCTTCGGACTGGCTATGGGAAAAAGTTTTCTGCCGGAGGACTCTATCCTTTATGCTTTCTCGTGGAGTATACTGATGTCACTCAATGTCATCTTCTCCAATGTATGGGGAATCATTCTTAAAGAATGGAAAGGAGTGAAACCAAGTACTATCACTGTATTAATCATCGGATTACTAATCCTTATATTATCCATCATCATTGTGTCGATTGCGCAACAGTAACTTATTAAAAACAACAATAAAACATGAAATCTATCTTAGATAATCGTCCGGCACTCGCCAAAGAGGTGAATAAAGTAGCCGAAGTAGCCGGATACTTATGGCAAAAGGGATGGGCCGAACGCAACGGGGGAAACATCACGGTTAACATTACCGAATTTGTAGATGATGAAATCCGCCAAATGCCCGCTATCAGTGAAGTGAAACCTATCGGTACAACTTTACCGAATTTAAAGGGGTGCTATTTTTATTGCAAAGGGACCAACATGCGTATGCGCGACTTGGCACGCTGGCCCATGGAAAACGGATCGATTATCCGTATTCTTGATGACTGCGCCCATTATGTCATTATTGCCGACAATCCGGTACGTCCCACTTCGGAACTCCCGTCACATCTGAGTGTACACAATTACCTCATCGGTAAGGGCTCGCCATACAAAGCATCTGTCCATACACATCCCATCGAACTGATTGCTTTGACTCACAGTAAGAAATATCTCGAAAAGGATGTGGCAACCAGAATGCTATGGAGTATGATTCCAGAGACAAAAGCTTTCTGTCCACGAGGCTTGGGTATCATACCTTACAAATTGCCAAGTTCTGTGGAACTGGCCGATGCGACCATTAAGGAATTGGAAGACTACGATGTGGTAATGTGGGAAAAACACGGCGTATTTGCTGTTGACTGCGATGTCATGCAGGCTTTCGACCAGATTGATGTATTGAATAAATCCGCTTTAATCTACATTGCGGCCAAAAACATGGGATTCGAGCCGGAAGGTATGAGTGATGAACAAATGAAAGAAATGAGTGTAGCATTCAATTTACCTAAATAACATTATTCTTTCTAAGGAAAAGCGGGAAGCTGAAGTGATTCATTTCCCGCTTATTTTTGTTTGATTATATTCAAGAGAGTCTGTCGAAGAAATTAAGTCCCCCCCTCTGTACATTATCGAAACAACCGTTCGTCACATGAATATTCTCAATATTTGTCTGCTCATCATAGCCGGTAATCACCACTCCATACAAGCTTTTTCCGACTAGTCGCGTTATATTATGAAGGTGGATAGAAATCGCTTCTGTTGAAGTGGCAGGATTACCTTGGCTTGTCTAATGAAATCACTTGGGTATAAATGACGGAATTGCTTAGGTTTGGCTGGCGGTAAGCCGCAGGCTTGTCCAAGGTCGAGCCGTAGGCGTATCACTTCGGGTAGCCGCAGGCCTACGGCTCGGGAAGTGGTACGCCTGTCACTTGTCATCGCTCGACACGTCCGTTGTCTTTACTCGTCCTGCCGGTCGTTTTTCTTTGTACATGCGGCGCGCTCATCGCCAAAAGTCGCCTGTTTCATCGGGGGAATACCTCTTCCCGGCCTTTCGACCCCTACCTGATTTCTTTTCCGCCTATTCTGATGAGATGCATCTGTTGGGAAACTCCGGCAAATCGTCTTGTATGTCTGAGGGTTTATCGGAGAGATTATAAGATTACCCGGATAGCTATCGGCAAAGTGGATAGCCATCCGGGTGTTTCTTTATTTCAGGTCAATCAGCATGTATTTTATTCGCTGACGACGCCAGGTGTATACTACATGTATCTTTCCGTCCTTGCCTTGTATGATACTCGGATAAGAGTATTGGCTTATCGGACTTTCTTCCAGTGTCAGTTTGTGTGTCCAGTGGATGCCGTCGTCTGATACGGCGAGGCTCAATGGGGTGCGGGAACCTTTCGGGGTGCCGGGCAGGGTTTCAAAATTGTTATATACCAATGCATGCCGTCCGTCTTGCAAGGTCACTGCGTCCGTGCCGGAATTATTGTTCTCGATATCCAGCAAGGTCACTTTGCTCCAAGTGTCACCGTTGTCACTGCTCCAGCTTGTGGCGATTTTTGCGTTGCGTGTACGGCAAAGCACTTGCAGGCGTCCGTCCTTGTGGCGTAGGATGCTCGGTTGGATGGCATAGATGGGTTGAGCTCCTTCTCCTTGAATGGCTTCTCCGCCTTCCATGTCATCTTCTGCTTTCGTTCCGGCTTTTCTTAATTGGGTGGGAATATTCCATTCCGCTTCTACCGGACCTACTTTGCGCCATGTCTTTCCGTTGTCGTCCGAGATTTCGAAATGGATACGCCAGCCTTCTTTTCCTTCTGTACTGCTGGGACAGATAATACGTCCGTTGATGTATTCCGGTTTATTCTTTATGGGTCCCAGGAAGCCTTTTGGAAGAGCTTCGCGTTTGCTCCATGTTTTGCCTCCGTCATTAGAGCGTACAAGCCAACCGCTCCAGTCGCCTACACTCAGTCCTATTTTATAGAAGAGTAAGATTTCATTCTTGCCGGGAATCTGGAACAATACGGGGTTCCAGCACGCTTTGCGGTGTGCCTGGGCTACATTTCCTTTGAAGGTGGAAGCCACCGGACCTGCGCTGGCCGGAGTGGTTTCCGCAGTGATTCCTGCAAGTGCCGCATCCGGGTCGTTGAGGCTGAATACACCGTCGCCCGCCAGATAAGGCGCACTCCATTCCGTGGCTCCTTTCGGCTTGCGGCATACCCAAATGCAGCAGTTCGGGTTGCGCTCTTTGGTGCCACCGAAAAAAGCGGCTACCAAATCTCCGTTTTTCAGCTCCACAATGGTCGCGCCGTGGCATTCCGGGAACGAAGCTTTTTCGTATAGAAACTCGTCTGTGAGGATTCCTTCACGTTCCTTTCCAATGGATGGGTCGAATGGGATGTCGATATGGTAAGTGCCTGAAACGGCTTTCCATATAGTGCCTTTTGCGTCACGGCGGACAAAGGTGAAGTCCGGGTCGTTTACAGCTTTTTCGTCAGACGTGGGCAGGTATACCAAAGCTGTGGTGTTGCAAGGTATCGTGATGTCCCAGACAAGCCGGTTTCCTTTCCGTTTCCAGTAGCTTGCCATTTCACCGTATAAAGTTTGGTGTGTGGCATTTACGTGGCCCAGTTCTTGGATGGAGAAATCCGGTTTCAGCATGATTTCTTTGTAACCGGGTTGTGCCGGATTGAATCCTGCTAAATCTCTGAAATACCATGTCAACAAATCGCCGAGAATCATTACGTGGTTCAAACTGTTCATTTTGCGGCTGGCCGTGTCTCCGTTCCATAGTTCCCATATAGCTGTGGCTCCCTTTTCAATCATGTAGCCATAGCTTGGGTAGGTTTTCTGGCTTGCCAGCAGGAGGGCGATGTCGCCCCGTCCGATGCGAGTCAGTTCGCTCATAAGCCAGTTCATACCAATCACACCACAGCTGATATGTCCTTTATAACGATCAATGATGGTGGTGATGAGATTTTTCTCCACTTCGGCGCAGTAAGCTTCAGGTACCATGTCGAATGCCAAAGGCAACAGATTTGCGGTAACGGTATTATTTCCGTAGAAGATGCTGTCCGGATAGAGATAATGGGGTGTCTTAACCTGTGAAGTTCCTTTTTTCACGGTCAGGAAGTACTTATTGAAACATTCCTTTATCTGTTCCGCATCTTTGTCATACGCGAGGGCTTCACTCTCCAATCCCAGCAGACGGGCAAACTTCACCAATAGTTTGGACATTTTGTAGTAGTAAGCCGTAGCAATCAGTTGTCCATCCGTTTTGCGGGCGGGATCTTGACTGTGAATCAGTTCCGGAGACTCAGGCGGCATGCACCAGTCGCCAAACTTGTCGGCGGTGATGATTCCTTCTTTCGAAGTATATTCGCTGCGTATGTGGTACAGCCATTTCTTGATGGCTTCATAATTTTTGCGGATGGGTTCTATGTTGCCAAACTGTTCGTATAGCATGTTGCATACTACGGGTAGTGTGGACGACCAGGTCATTTCCGAAGTGTAATAGTTGTAATAGGCTGGACAGATGTCGGGGATGCAACCGTCTTCGCGTTGCGCTTCGCGCATGTCATCGGTCCATTTGGCATACATGTTTCCGTTGTTGAACATAAAGCTCTCGCCCCAAGTGCCCATGGCATGGTCGCCCGTCCAAGGTTGCCGTTCGTCACGCTGCGGACAGTCGAGCGGAACACCTTTGTAGTTGCTGGAGATACCCCACCAGGCATTTCGGAAGATATGATTCATGATATCGTTAGAGCATTCGAACGTACCATTGTTCTCGAAGTTATCGTAAATGACTTCGGCCACGAGGTCTTCCGCTTTCAGGTCTTTGTAACCGGTCACTTCGGCATATTGGAATCCGTGGTAAGAGAAGCGTGAACTCCATGAGGTATTGTTCTCTTTGCCGTTGCAAATGTAGTAATCGGTACTTTGGCTGTGGCGCAGGTTCTCCACGTCAAGCTCTGTACCATCGTTCATGACCCGCTCGGCATAGCGAATGCGGATGGTGTCGCCTGCTGCCGTATTGCGTATGTTGAGGCGAATCCAGCCGGCCGTGTTTTGTCCGAAGTCAATCATATATCGGTCACCGTATTGTTTGAACGTGATTGGTTTCAAAGTCTGCATCACTTTCATGTTGGGGGCGGTATTTCCACGGAGTGTACCGTAAGGCAGTGACACGCGTTGAGCATGCAACCATTTGGAGTCGTTGTAACCGGGTTTTGTCCAGTCGCCGAGTTCCATGCGCGCATCGTAAATTTCTCCATCGTATTCGTTGTTGCTACGGATAGGGCCTTGTGCGGTAAGACGCCATTTTTCATCGCTGCTAATACGCTGTATGCTTCCATCAGTGTATTCGATAATCAGATTCAACCGTAATTTGGGATAACCGAATGTGGGGATTTTATAGGGTTTGTAGTTCTGGCGCATAGTATAAAAACGCCCGTTGCCCAATGTTACTCCGATGGCATTGTTCGCATTGTTTCCGGTTAACTGTTCGGTCACATCAAATGAATTGTAGAGAACCGTACGTCGGTAATCGCTTGGAGCAGGAGCCAGCACTTGGTCACCTATACGTTGCCCGTTGATAAAAAGTTCGTACATACCCAGACCACTGAGGTGTACTGTAGCTCGTTTTATTTCTTTGGGTTGGGTTTTGAATTCCGTACGTAGATAGCGTGAACTCATTCGGCTGTGCGAGTCTTCCCGATCCCATTCAAAAGGAGCATCCCAGCCAATCCAGCGTCCACCCCAATGGATTTCGCCTAAAATTCCCATGCCCCATTCGGCAGGTTCGCTCCAGTTGCTTTCTCCTTTGGTCGTATATACTTTGACTTTCCAGTAACAACGTTGGTTGCTTTTTAATTTTTTACCTTGATAAGGTACCCAGACGGATTGCTCGGAATCCACTTTTCCCGAATTCCATAAATCTCCTTCACCGGCAGCCAGTTTTTCCGGAGAAGAAGCTACCAGAATCTGATAGGCTGTCTGCATTACTCCTCGGTCTGTCGACTGAATTATCCAGCTTAGACGCGGATGTTGATTCTCCACGCTGAGCGGACGTTCCATCTGCTCCGTGCGAAGCAGTGTTACGTTCACGGTTGCATGGAGAGTGAATGAGAGGAATAAGACACTTAAAAATAAACTTATTCTTTGTTTCATGATAAAGGGTTGTTTTTCTTTTTTATATCGTTTCGTGATTGGAGGGAACTGTTATTCCGAAGCGTACAGTTTGTATCCCAATATGGAGATAGCTATGCGGTGTAAAGTTCCCTAAGTATGGAAAGAAAGGGGACCGAAAATTGATGTCTTTTTCAGTTTCCCCCCCCCCTCGTTTATACCAATTAATATTTAGTAGGAATACTTTTCTGATCCTTCGTGATGTAATTCTTAGACGCATCCACTGCAATCAGTACTCGGTCGTTACCGGATCCAAAGGCTCCATCGTAATGGAACGGCAGAACTTTGCTGTCGAATTCTCCAGCATATTCCAGTGCTCCGTCGGTGACATTGTACCACCATACATTCTTCTTGGCTCCGCTGATTTTACTCAAGTCAAGTTTCATAGGACGATTGGTGTAGTTGTAAACCAACAAATAGTCGTTCCCTCTTGTGGCGATTACTCGGTCGTATCGGATACCGTTTTCATCAGCAATGATACTTTGGTCGGGGATGCGTTCAAAGAATGGGAAAGTAAGCATCAGATTCTTTAAATATTGCATTTGATTGAAACCTGGGTCTTTCATTGCTTCAATCCATGTCTTGACAGCTCCGTAACCGCCATCGTTGGCTTCTTTTTTCATTTGCATGATAGAGTTGTGTCCGTAAGTGTGTCCGAATGCTCCGGCAAATACTGACCAGTAAGCATAGCGGCGCACATCGGGAGCTTTCCACCACGGTTCGCTGGGGTCGTGAAGCCCTTGTGGAATTTCCTCATAACTTGGCTCTGCATCCAAGATGGGTTTCATCGGTTTCATGGCGAGACCGGCTTCCACATAACGCCAGTTATCTTCCGCTACAGCAGCTTCGGCAGTGTTGTCTCCATCGCCGCGAGTTTGGTCGTAACGGCGGTGACCGCTTTGGAACATATTGAAATCAAGCCATTCCGCATTATGAAACCAGTAAATGGAAGAGGTTCTTCCGAATGGGTGGTAAGTCATCAAGTGGTTTTTGTCGATGGATTTGATGGTGCGTGCCATGGTATTCCATTGGTCAGGGTTGATGTCTCCTTTTACGTCTCCACCCATAATCCAGATAATGTTGGGAGAGTCTTTGTAGCGTTCGGCCAGGAACTTTCCGTAAGCTTCAGCTTCTTTTACACTCATCAGTCCGGATTTTACCAAGTTACCCCATATACATACCATACCGATGTAGATGCCATTCTGTTCGGCTTTCTTAACGATATAGTCCATGTGATCCCAATACCCGTAGACACCTTTTTTATTGATATCCTTGAAGTTGAATCCATCGGGGTGGGAATATTGTCCGTAGAAGTTGATAGCCGGAACTCCGTTGACGGTTTGAACCTGCACTACATTATATCCAGCTTTGCGACAGTTGTTCAAGTAGTAGCTGGCTTCATCGCGGTTTAGTTTCTCAGGAAGTAACCATCCGGTTTCGCCCATCCAGAAGAACGGGGTACCGTTTTCATGTTGTAAATAGCGTCCGTTCTCGGAAACTTTCAAATTACCGTTTTCCCAAGGTTGGTAGATTTGAGGCTTCGGATCGGCTACTAAGTTTCCTGCGAGAAACAGGAAAAACATAGAAAATAGTGCAAATTTTTTCATATCTGTAAGATGTTTTAATTTTAAGTTTCTGTTTATTTTCCGATGATTGTGTAGGTTTGTCCGGCTTGGGTCGGCAAATCGTACAAATATGTCTTTTTCAATTCCACTTTGTTGAGTTTGGCTTCTTTGTTGATAAGCGGTTTGGCTACTTGCGGTACTTCATAAAGCGGATTCGGGTTCGTTCCTTTTGCTGACTTCAATCCTTTTCCCGATAAACGGTTCAGGGAGCGCAACCGGCAATTTCCGCCTTTGTGTGAAGTGATCGCTAACTTAGATACTTTTCCGTTTTTCCAACTCATATCTATTTCAAATCCTCCGCGTGCCATCAGACCTTTTATTTCTCCTTCTTTCCAGATAGTCGGCAGGGCTGGGAGCAGATAGATAAATCCGTCGTAGCTTTGCATCAACATTTCAGCAATGCCGGCAGTACAACCGAAGTTGCCGTCGATTTGGAAAGGTGGGTGTGCATCGAACAGGTTTGGATAAGTTCCTCCTTTTTTCTTCTCGTTGCGTACCAGTGAAAGTTGGTCAGTTATGAGTTTATAGGCGTGGTCTCCATCGAGGAGGCGTGCCCAAAGGCACACTTTCCATCCCATACTCCAGCCTGTTGAAGGATCGCCCCGGTGAATCAGGGAGGTGCGTGCGGCATCGAACAGTTCCGGTGTACGGTACGGAGAGATCTGATTGCTTGGAAACAGACCATAAAGATGTGACACGTGGCGGTGTATATCCTTGGGGTTGTCCCAGTCGTACATCCATTCTTGTAACTGCCCCCAGCGCCCGATTTGCATCGGTGCCATTTCTTTTAGACGATCTTTCAAGTGTCCGGCATATTTCTGGTCGGTATTCAGTATTTGGGAAGCTGTGATAATCTGATTCCATAAATCAAAAATCAACTGGTTGTCCATCGTACAACCGGCAGCCGTACTGGCTTTATTGTTACTTCCCGCATGAGTGTTTTCAGGAGAGTTGCTCGGGCAGGCTACCAGCCAGCCATGTTCCGGATCTTTCACCATTGTTTCGTCAAAGAATAGTCCGGCGCCTCTCATAATCGGATAAATTTCCCGTAGGAATTCCTTGTCACCGGTATAAAGATAATGTTCCCACAGATGGCGGCACAACCAGGCACCTCCCGAAGCCCACATGCCCGATGGAGCATTGTCGATAGCTCCGGTAACACGCCATATATCGGTATTGTGGTGTAATACCCATCCATTGGAGCCATACATTACCTTGGCACTTTCCTTTCCTGTTTCGCTTACTTCTTTGATGAGGCGGAACAGTGGTTCATTTAAGACACTCAGATTTGTTACTTCCGAAGGCCAGTAGTTCATTTCAAGATTGATGTTGCAGGTGTACTTGCAGTCCCACGATGGAAAGAGCTTGTCATTCCAGATACCTTGCAAGTTGGCAGCCTGTCCGCTCGGTTGAGAGCAGGAAATGAGCAAATAGCGTCCGAACTTGAAATAAATTGCTACCAAAAAAGCATCGTTGGTTTCCTTGAAACGCTCTATCCGTTTGTCTGTGGTAATATCCGGATATGGGTCTTTTCCCAAATAGAGAGAGGCTGTATTGATTTGTTTCTGATAAAAATCCGTATGTGATTTTTTGGCTTCAACATAAGGATGGAGAAGTGCCTTCTCCAGATATCCTTTCGCCCGTGCGATAAAATCACCGGTTATATCCTGATAATTATTGAAGTTTGTTCCAATAGAAGTGTACACAATGGCTTCATCGGCTCCTTCTACTGACAACACTCCATCTCGGCACGTTGTTGTGCCACCTTGTGTTTTGGCCGTCACACGTCCCTGAAATTCCACTTTACCTTTCAGACCTTCGTGAAGAGATGAAATGCCGGAGAGGGTAATGTCACTCCCTTCGGAGGTAATGACTACATCTTGGTGAGGAGAGGTCAGCGTTACATTAAAAGTAATCTTTCCCGGTTGGTCGGCTGTGATGCGTGTAATTATCACTTGGTCGGTAAAAGAGGTGAACGTTTCACGTTGATAGGTGACACCGTCTACTTGGTAACGTACGATGGCCCGGGCTGAATCGAGGTTCAGTTCTCTGTAATAATGCTCATAACGAGCATGTCCGGGGAAATTCAGGCGCAGTTCCCCAAAAGTTTGATAAGGCATTCCCGAATTCGTACTGGCTTTTACATGCTTCGTCGCCATTGTTTGGGCTTCGAGGTATTTGCCGGCAAATACCAGTTCCCGTATTTTCGGAATCCATTCCAAGGCTTCCGGGTTCGGATTGTTGTTGGGACGTCCGGCCCAGATTGTTTCTTCATTTAATTGAATCTGTTCGGCAGCCGGATTACCATAGAGCATGGCACCTAAACGGCCGTTGCCCAAAGGCAAGGCTTCCGTCCATACATGGGCGGGCTGGTCGTACCATAACTTATATTCTTGTGCTTTGGTTTGCAAAGGAAACAGAATTAAAGCCATGCAACCTGTTAGAAATAGTTTTTTGATAATCATATGGAGTTGGGTATTAAAGTTTTCAGTTATTGGTTTTAGCTGGTCGTTCATATCTATTTTTGTTTTGGCTTTTCAGCTTTACGTTTGTCCGTATAGGCCTTGAATAATTGTTTCCAGTTGCGACCGTTATTATTCAGGTATTGTTCACACTTAGTTTTGTATATTTCGAAAACCTGTGAGATTGCTTTCATACTTTTACATTCCAAAGCTTCTTCGCGTGCTTGTTTCAGGTATCCCTCCAATATTTTGGCCTCCGCGTCGGTCAAATCGGGTACAATGGCGTAATATCCTTTCATGGTGAAAGCCACTTTTCCTACGGTATAAGCGTCGTATACGGCTTCTACCTGTTCGGGAGTCAATACACGATTCAAGTCTTTCAGCAAACGTTGATGTACAGAAGCCGGAATACTCTTGTCCGCCATCATTTCCCGTTCTACTTTGTTTAGTGTTTTTCCAGTAACTTTGTCTTTTTCTGGAATGATAATATACGGATGCGTGTTGTGCCAGTCACGTACGGCGCGACGGTGGTTGTATACAGCTGTTGTGGCGATGTTGGCTACTTTTTCATCGGTCAGATTCAGGGTGGCGATGATTTCCTGTGCTTTTTTCAATACCGATTCATCTGCAGCAGCGTTACGAATCATTGCTTTTCCGAAATATTGTTCAAGCTTGTTGACAGAGCGGATAGCGTTCTCGGGCATTTTCTCACCTTTTTTGCCAAAGCTGTACAGGTTTTCGTAAGGCTCTATGGTTACTTTTTCTTCATCCAATTTACTTTTGTCAAGATGAAATTCCTTAATAAAGAAATCGTAAACGGCATTACGTTTGTTCGGGCCGAAATCGTGTCCTTCTTTGGGTAAATGTACGTTTGTTACTTTATCCTGAGCGTTGTAGAAACCATAAACGTTTTGCAAATATGGGTATTCAAGGGTCGGAACACTAGCGGTCCAGTCTTTCCCATCCGAGATAACGCATAGGGGTTTGGGAGCGAACAGAGCTGCCAGTTCTGCATTGCACGTGCCGCCTCCAGCCAGTGTAATGGGCATTCCGCTTTCGCAGGGACATCCTCCGTCAAAATGAGAGGCCAGACTTACTGTAGGGCAGGCAGCTGTGTAACGGTCATCAAGAACGGTGAGCAATACGGTTTGTGTACCCCCTCCGGAACCCCCATTTACACCGATACGGCTGGTATCTACGTCTTTACGTTTGATCATGTAGTCAAGAATGGAGATACCGTTCATCGCTTGGATGATTTGGGCAAAGCTGGTGTTGTGGCTGATGGAACTTACTTGAAGTGCTGATTCTCCCCAGCCAAACAGATCGTAATCCACGCAGATAGCTCCCATGCGTGCCAAAGTAGCCATGCGCTGTTGTTGATCTTTACGGTAGCGTCCGTCACCGAAGTGTCCGTTCGGACAGATAATCAGTGCATGTTGCCCTTTTGACTTCGGTATATAGATGGAACCGCATACGTAGAGTCCGGGTAGTGTTTCCATGGCAAAATTTTGTATGGTGTATCCATCGTATTTGCGTATTTTGGAAAGAATAGGTTCAGAGTTGACACGTTGTGCCAAAATCGGGTCGATATGCAGGCGTTCGCGTACTTCTTTTTTGAGTACGGCTTTGCGTTGTTCGAAAGAACTTTGGTCATGATAAAGGCTCTTCAAATAGGTTATCAGTTTCTCACCATCGGCTTCCGTACGGCGAGGATATTCGTAATTTTTTAGTTTGTACAGTTTATCGTTCTGTTTCACAAACTTAAAATCGAACGGAGCCAACACGTTTGTGAGCGATTCTTCCACGGAATAGGGGCGTATGCGAAAGTCAGCATACGGCAACACTTTTCCTACGGTGTCAATGTCATATTTCAGTTTTACCTGAAACCGGTCGGCAATTTCATTTAATACTTCGCCCAGCGGGCGTGAAAATTGATTTTCATACGTGTTCTGTGCTTGTGTGGCAGCAGCAGCTGTCATGAACAAGAGTGTAAAAGTAAGTTTTTTCATCATATGTTAAGAGTTAACTGATCATTTAAAAATTCTTGTTAAAGGTATAACTACCACTTTGTATTCGATGAGGCTCTTTGTCCCCCGGCAGATACACATTTGCCGTACAGTTTGTCGGTATGGTTACCTTTAAGGTGAACAAGCCGTTTTTGCGTGTCCATGCCACAGCTATTTTACCGTATAGCGTTTCGTAAGAAGCCGTCAGGTTTTTCAGGTCACCTACCGTTTGTGGGCGGATTGTCAGGTGTTGATAACCTTTTTCCTGTTCGTTCGACTGGATACCGGCTAAGGAGTTGAAGAACCATTCGTCTATCTGTCCCATCATGAAGTGATTCCAAGAAGAGCCTTGTCGCGGGTCCCATTGCTCAGTAAGCGTCGTGGCTCCGAATTTCAACTGGAAACCGTATCCTGGTGCTTCTTCATGATTGTGCATGGTGTACATCAGTTCGTTCAATCCGTTGCGTGCTAAAGTTTGGAACAGATAGCGGTTACCTACATCACCGGTAGTGAGCCGTGTTCCATGTTGCTTAATGTCTTTTACCAAATTATCGAGTACAGCCTGACGTTTACCTTCCGGTACCATGCCCAGAAACAGAGGTAGAGCATTGCTGCATTGGCTTCCCGTACTATATTGATTGGTTTCCGCATTGAAATATTTTTGATTGAAAGCCTCTTTTACTTCTTTTCCCAAGTGGGTGAAATAAGCTACATCGTATTGATTGCCTACCATTTTGGCCGCTTGACTAATGTAGCAAATGTCCATATAATAGTGAGCGGAAGCTACCAGTCCTACTGGAGTGTTCCGAGAGAATCCGGCTCTGAAATTTCCGTAATCGTACCAGTCACCTAACCCGAAATCAATCAGATGGTCTTTGGCACGGCCTGACAGGTAATCTACGTACGAACGCATGTTTTGGTAGTATTGGTGAATCAGCGAATCATCTCCATACGTTTCGTAATACATGAACGGTACGATGATGAACGTGCTTCCCCATTCAGGTGATTCAGCAAATACGTCCATACCCGGCCCTTCGAAAATGACGTATTGGGGAGCCGTGGTCGGAATCATGCCGTCGGCACGTTGTGAATCGGCTATGTCCTGCATCATCTTTGGGTAATAAGAGGTGAGGTCGTAATTATAAAGCAGTCCCGGGCCATTCAGATGATCCTGTTCCAGCCATCCCAGCTTTTCGCGGTGCGGACAATCGGTAAACACTGCTTGCATATTGCTTCGTACTGCATTGTGGATCAGATTGTGTGCGCTGGTAAAAATGGCGTTTGAACATTCGAACGAGCTGACGTCTGCTGTCGAGTTGTGCACGAAACAGGATTGAATCTGTTGGATAACAGGTAATTTGTCAGGATTCTTCTGGCCTTTTAATACAGCTCCTTCCACTTGTATGTACCGGAATCCGTAATAGGAAAAACGTGGATGCCAGGTTTCATTTTTGTTTCCTTTCAGCGTATAGGTATAGTAATGTTGGCGTCCGGTTTGCTGTTGGTTGACTGCGTTGCAACTGTCCACGACAGATTCTGCCACCACCAGAGTGATTTGTTGTCCTCGTTTGCCCCGTACTGTAATTTCCGGAAATCCGGCCAAGTTCTGTCCCATATCCAATAAGATGGCCGATGGGTCAACCTTGCGTTTGGTCGCTTTAGTTGCTTTCTCCACCTCTTCTGGTATGAGTTTGTGCGAACTTTTTATACCGTAGCGTTTCATGATTTTTACCGGAGGAGCAAGTTGCGGGCGAAGTTTACCTTTAGGTTTTTCTTGGATAACTACCGGTTTCCAGTGACTGTCATCGAATCCTGCCTTATTCCATCCTTCCTGTTCCATTCGGGCGTCATAGTCTTCTCCTCCGTAGAGCGTATTGAATGTCACGGGACTCAGGTCGTATTTCCAGCTCCTGTCCGACACAATCTCTTTAGTAGTGCCGTCCGTATAGCGTATCAGCATTTTGAAGAATAGGGTTTCCGGGCCGAAGCCTATTTTCAGCTTGCTGTATCTTCCACCGCCTACTACGTTGTAGAATCCGTTACCCAGCAGAACACCGATAGCGTTTTCGCCGTTTTTCAGCTTTTGAGTGACATCGAATGTATTATAATACACTGTCTTGTCGTAATCGCTCCATAAAGGAGTGAATTCTCCGTCGCCTACTTTTTCTCCATTCAAAGATAGCTCATAATGTCCCAGTCCGCAGACATAGACTGTCGCATCGGCAATTTGTCTGCAGACGTTGAATTCTTTTCTTAAGCAGATGCTTCTCCAAGCTAAGGAGTCCACCTTGTCCCATGCCGCTTTCACTTCCGGTTTTTTGAATACACCGATGTGATAGTTGCGTCCGGTGGGGAGCTGGGCAGATTTCTGTGTAATGGCTCCGATCCATGACGCATTCAGGAATATCGCATCGGGTGCCAGACGGAATTCAGCTTCTTCGCTCCATTCGGAAGGGCGGTCTTGTTCATCCCACACCTTTACACGCCAGAAATAGCGGGTGAGAGGTTCCAAGGGTTGGCCTTGATACGGAACATGCTGGCTTTGAGAAGAGACTTCCTTTCCGCTTTCCCAGCGTAAAGTCTTTATTCCTTTTTCGAGGGTATACACCTCAATTTCATAGGCCGATTGCATGCAACCGTTTTCGCCTTGTAGTTGCCAGCCGAAGCGGGGGTGTCTGGTTACCAGTGCCAAGGGGTTTTGTATCATTTCACAAGTGCTTTTCGTCACGTTGATGCCTTGTGCTGTAAAGATCACCGCCCATGAAAAGAGTCCTATGGAAAAGAACTTTCTGAGATTCATAATCGTTTAAACTAAGTTAAATGCTTTTTGTTGTCTCTATAATACATTCGGGCAAATCAGTTTGCTTAATGTTTCGGAATGCCCTACCTCTTTTCCGTCCACTAATATATGGAGGCCTTTTCCCTGATGGTAACGGTCACCGTTCTTATCCCACAAGATAGTCAGGTTATGTCCATGATAAAGTACGTTGTCGAGGCAGAACCAGTCCCATTTGTTGTCCGGAATCAACGGGTTGATTTCGATGGTATTGTCCGCACGGGGGCGCAGACCTACCAGCCCGGTAATCATCAGGTCGTTAAATGTGGAGTGGTTGTAATAGCGACTGCGTTCTTGGTCACCTTTCAACCAGTATCCGGTCACTTCGTCCAAGTATTCGCCGATGTACGGACGTCCGCGGTGATGTTGTGACTCTACATACAACTCCATTTGGCGGAAGTAAGTGCTATCGGTTACAATTGGATTCTCTGTGTGATTCAGGTAATTAGCCAGTGCAGTCAGGGTCTGTGCAGTAGCAAAAGGCCAAATGGCGCCATCCCATTCGCATTTTCCCACTCCGTGAGAGCGGAATTCCGGATGGCGGCGTTCAGCCGTGGTCAGACCGTAAGGTGCTGAAAATCCTTTTTCATCGTTCAACTGTTTCCATGCCTCGTCATATTTTCCGGCAGAGGGAAGATTGAAATACCAAGGAATATATCCGATGGCTTCCCGTACCTGTGCGCAAGTATCTCCTCTCATTGTTTCGAAGAATTGATGTTTCTCATTCCATAATCTGCTTTCTACCAAATTTTTGATAGAGGCAGCCTTTTCGGCATACAGTTTGGCATCTTCCGTTTTTCCCAGCATGGTAGCCACGGTCGACAATGCCATAGCATTACCGTACATATAGCTGTTGATGGTGGGACGGGCATATTGTTTACGGCGTCCGCCGCTGATACTTTCCTCCATACCGTCCTGTACATCTTCCTGCCAATAAAGTCCGTTTTCCAAGCGGTGACTCTCTTCCCAGCGTTTGTATTCTTCGCACAAGTCATTATACATGTTCGTTAAGAATTCCTTGTCGAGATTCACCAAGTAGCGGTTGTATAGGGCATCCGGATTCCACGAACTGAATTTCATCATCTTGTTCATCGGTTTTCCCTCATTGCCCCGATACCAGGTATGGATGATGTCATTGAGGTATTTAGGGTCACGTAACCAACGGCTTTCATAGATATGGTGTCCAATGGCACAAGCTATCAGGTTATATTTGTCCGCATACGAACGGTCTACCAGAAACTCCGTCATGCTGTAGCCTACTGGCGTCTTTTTGATGTGTTTGCGCAAGCTCCACCAGCGATAATAATACATCTCTTCGAAATTCTTTTGCGGACATTCGAACAGAGGAATGTTTTCTTTCATCCATTCCGACGCCTGTGCATTGGGAATGGCTTGAATGATATTCTCGTCCTCCATGTTGTTGAACTGCTCGGCATAATGGCTGAAGTCTTTGTATTTCAGTACAGCCGCTTGACCATCGATGTCTGCTGAGCTACTTCTCACATTGGCAATACGGTATACAGCCAATGGGTCTTCGCGGTTTGGATTCTGCATATCGCTGTATTGGTCGGCCCAAGTGTCTATGGTGGGAAAGTGGCGGCGTTCTCCTGTGCGGAATACAATGCGTTCAATCGATTCAACTGGGGCGAACAACATACGGGTTGCCGCTTTTTTACCGTCCACATAGACCGTTGAGTTGCGGTTGGCAACCGATACTTCTACTTTTACGTGGTATGTTTTGCCCGGTTCGTAAAGGTTGATACGGCCGTAGCGTGCACCGCCTTTCGAACGAAATTCTCCTTCCGGAGTCAGATCTAAACGTGCGCAGGCTGTTCCGTCTTCATCAACGAATTCAATTTGTAAGGTACCGTGGTCGTTTTGTTCGGCCATTAAGTCAAACTCCACGCTCAGTTCTTTGGTATTGGGGATTTTGCGTTCTACCTTGGCATCGAAGAACGGGTCTTTGTCACTTAAAGTCAGCCAAGTTTTTCCGTCTTTCTGCTCTAAAGTGACAGGTGCCCATACTCCCGACATGAGGTTCCACATGGTGAGGTCGCTCAGTTGCTTGAAGTCGGCAAAATTTTCGTTGGCGTGGTCCGAGGCTTTTTGCCGTACCGGAACTTTGATACGTGCGACCCACATGTCTTCTTTGTTTACGCTATAAGTCACCCAAAGGTCACCGTCGGGAGGCGTTCCGTTACCTTCCTGTATGCCTCGTACATATTGCGGACCGTACGATTTGTACTGTCCTGCATAACGCATGGGTGGCACATCGCCATGTACTAGGTTCAGGGTGGTGTATTCCAGTCCGTCTTTACTGAGGGAAATGCCTAACGGCCAACGGAATTCCGAAGGGTTGTACACGGTAGCGTATGTACCATCGCTCAGACGTTGTCCCCATATTTTGGCGTTGCTGTTAACAAACCCTTTAGCGCGTTCCACCGGTTCCGCCCAAGTGTTGCCACCGTTGGAACTGATGGAAGTCAGCGCATGTTTCCACAGGCAGGCAATGCGTCCATCGGGGAGTGTGTACCAGCAGAAAGCTTTGTATTCTTTGTTCAACGGAATAAGCGGGTCTTCCCGGTCGGCCTCCTCAACCCATTGCATACGTTGTAGCGGGTCGGCTAGAATTTCCTCACAAGCTTGGCGGAATGCCTTGTCTTTCGAGCTTTTATAGTAAGGGAAAGAAGTGTTCTTTTCGTTGAACGCATGGTTGTAGTAGATGAAATAAATGGGGCCGAATGTACCGTCTCCCTTGATTTCGCGTACGACACGTCCGATACCGTTACCGTCGTTCGGATCGTCTTTTGGATACAGGGCGATACCGTAGTTACCGATGGCTAACAGTTTGCCCGATTTAGATACATGGAATCCTACTCGCTGGTGCATGACGGCATTGATGTTTTTGGCAAAGATTTTTCCGTCTTTGGTAAATCCGTCGGGCACACGGTAGATGGGGAACAGCACTTCCGGATTGCTCCATGTATAACCGTCGGCAGAGGTCTGTAAGAAAGTGCAGGATGGCGGAATATGCTCGTCTACAGGATCGGAGAGGTAATGCATGTAGAACTTACCGTTCCAATAGGCCATCATCGGCTGGTGGTTGTAAGTCCATCCGTTTCCGTTGCTGGTATATGTTTTTTCTTTGTTTGAAAAGTCGCCTTTCCAATAATGCTGGGCAAGCGGGTAGCTTTTTTCATCCCATCCGTTTCCGTTGGTGGCATCGGGTTTGGCTCGATTGGCCCGCATAGTTTGGATGTTGTGTACCCCGACAACTGGTGAGAGTTGTCCGTCGTGTGCGTTAGGGTTCGAAAGTTTAGTTCCCGTATAGTGGATTCTCTCCTGAGCGTTCAGGCCTGTCGCACCCATCCATCCGGCAGCTAGTAAAAGAAAGAATTTAGAGTAATAGTTCATAATGGTATATTATTAGTTCTGGTTGGCGATCATATTCTTTATTACAGTTTCGGATGCTTTGAAGATGGTTCCGTGCTTATGGCCTGCAGGAACCTGCACACTGCCGGTTACATCAGTGAAATGGATGAAATCACGTGTTTTCATGGCCCCGTAGATTTTTTTGGCATACACATCGAAATAGATATAATAATCTTCCCCGACTTTTTCTACGGCAGGGCCTTCTACAAAGGTTTCGGTAAAGGCTTCCGAGGGTGGGGTATAAGGACCTTCCGCATCGCTGGCGAAGGCGATTTTCAGATTCCGGTTAGGACGTGTATTGTCTTTCAGCACCATCACATAATCTTCCGCTCCGCGTTTCACTAAAATCGCATCAATGCAACTGAATCCTGGTTCGTAGAGTAGTTTCGGTTCTGAGAACGTTTCGAAATCCTTGGTTGTGACGTAGTAAAGACGATGGTTGTTGGTCTCCTCTTCAATGCCTACGTCGAAATGTTTGTTCACTACGCACGAGGCATACACGATCATGTACTGGTCTTTTACGTCATCGTAGAACAGCTCTGGCGCCCATACGTTTTGGGTGGAGGCAATGCTGTCCATGACTGGAATGCGTTTTTGCTCCGACCAGTGAATCAGGTCTTTGGAGTGCGCATATCCGAATCCGGTGTCTCCCTTCCAGGCAATGGTCCATACCAGATGGAAAGTACCGTCTTTTCCGCATACGATGGACGGGTCGCGCATGATGTGTTGTCCTAATTCGGGTCTTAGCCAACTTCCGGCAAGGCTGTCCCAATGAATGCCGTCTTCACTGTAAAGAAAACGCAACCCCTCGTCTGCCGGTTCGTGGAAAGAAGTGAATACGTACCATTCCTTTTTCGGCTGGCTGCAAGCGCCCGCTAGCATTACGATGCATAATGCTATCAATACGTTAATGAGTGCTTTCATTGTAGATTTAAAAATTAAATTGTTTCGCTCCAATAATCTTTGTCCCATCATAGTTCTCTTGACAAAAATAGTAAATAATTTCATATTTGACTCAGACTTGAACGCATTAACCTGTTATATGTGTTCTTTTAACGTAAATTATTGCTTCCAATCGGACTTATGATTATTTTTTTGACACTTTTGGCGTTGAAAGGTTTAAAGGGGATGGCAGTACCAGCCAACCTATATGAATCGCCATGGTTACGGACGTGTTTTGTCTGTTTCTTGTATCTCCGTTCACCGTCCAGCGGTCGCTGGACGGTCCATGCAGATAGGTGCATCGGCTTTCGCAGCTATCTGACTTCACCGTCCAGCGTACTGTTGGACGGTGAACGGTGCTTACTGTTATGACTGTGTAACTTCTCTATGTCTTTAATATGACGTGGGTTCAATGAATTCAGAATAAAGCAAGTTATGCCATCCACAAACAGCCGCAGGAAGAGATTTCAACGTGTAATTTCCCATCATGGTGTCAAAAAACTTGCAGAAGTCGTCTGCCATACAAAATAATTCCGTTTATAGTTACGAAAATGAATGAAGCATATTATCCATTTCAAACATTATTTGTATTTTTGTAGTAAAATTACGATAATAGATAAAATATTGCGGTATGATACGAGATTTTTGGGTAAAGAACTATCTTTCCATTTGCGACAAGCAGGAATTAAGCTTCGTGTCAAAAGGACCATCTTCGGAACTTGTCACCGAAGTTGCTGATGGTGTATTCTTGTACAAGTTAGGTATCCTCTATGGTTCAAACGCTTCTGGTAAGTCAAACATGCTGATTGCCATGAAACGAGGTGTTCCGTCTGCTGGTTATGCCAAAATCGGATGCGACGGTTGAAATTGGCGGTTGTATTCCCTTTGTGCTCACCAAAGATGAGCCAACGGAGATGCACGGGTCATTCTATGTCAATGGTACCCGATATGACTACGATGTCAAGTTCAACGGCAAGCACATCCTGAGTGAAACCTTGTATTATTACCCAAACAAATCAAAATCGCTGTTCTACGAGCGCGGTTTTGTTACACCTCACGTCCATACAATGATCAAGAGCCATTGCTCAAAGACCTCAACCAATGCGTCGAGTATCGGAAAACGATAGAGTTCTTCATCAAGACCAAAGGATTTCATGGTTACTTTGAACGCAATGGCGGCAGTCTTGAAAATGCTATGGCCAATGCCAATCGGTCCATGGATGAGAAGTTGAAAAGTGGCAGAGATTATACTTACTCGGAGCTCGGAAGGTTAATGAAGGAACTGAAAGAGTTGGAATGATAACATGTTAGAAGGTATATTAAAGAAAAGTTGTAGAATATGAAATCAATACTCGAATTTTCAGAAGTTAAGGTTAAAAAACAAACAAAACCGGTAAAGGAAGAAACACTTGAAACGATACTGTTCAACTGTCGCAATAGTCTGCGTGGACGAGCAGCCATGACCGACAAACGCGACTTGCTTCTGACGCTTGTATTT
>CANQSM010000024.1 GCA_947626525.1 uncultured Phocaeicola sp.
GCGTCTGGCGCAGGGACGAACGGCCACCCTGAGACAGTATGTGGAGAACATGTACCGCTTCGATGAGGGCTTCATCAGGACGGACTACGAGCCTGAAGACTGGGCGGGCCTGCGCGGGTACGTGGAGAGCTCCGGCCTGGAGCATAGGGACGAGATACTGGCCATCATCGACAGCGACCTGGAGCCCGACGCGAAGAACACGAGGATCCAGCGGACGTATCCCGAAGAGTACCGCTTCCTGCTGCGGACCGTCTACCCCGGGCTGCGCCATTCGGACTACACGATAGCGTACACCATCCGCGACTACGTGGACGTAAACGAGATTGCCGCCCTGCTGCGCGCGGCGCCGCAGAAGCTCTCTCTTGACGAGATGTACAAGCTGGCTCAGACCTACGAGCCGGGCAGCGAGGCCTACAACGAGGTGTTCGAGACGGCGGTGCGCATCTACCCCGGAGACGAGACGGCGAACCTGAACGCCGCCAATGCCGCGATGGAGCGCCGCGACCTGACAAGTGCGGAGAAGTATCTGGCGAAGGCGGGCGGCAGCGCCGAGGCGGAATACGCGCGCGGCGTGCTGAAAGGCTTGCGGGGCGACTTCGAGGGAGCCGAGACGAAAGTAAAGGAGGCGGCGTCCCTGGGCATGCCCGACACGGAGCGCGTCCTGAAGCACCTCGGCGAGGCGCGGGAGTCCTCGCGGTAATTGCGGGACGCCGAGGCTGAATAACGAAACGAACAAAAACAATAAATAAACAAACAAAAACAAGACCTTTTTACACACAAATTGTTATGAAACGCAGTACATTGTTTATGGGACTGACGGCAGCAGTATTTCTGTTTGCGTCATGTAGAGATGTTATCGAAGAGGTAAGCCCGGGAGCCGTCGGCAACGACGGCGCGGAAGAGTACGTGTATATGTCGGCGGAGGTGAAACTGCCTGCCGGCGACAATCTCGGTACGCGCAGTAGCACCGAGGGAGAGGGTTGGGGCGGTACCGACACTCCGTCTGATGCAGTTCCGGATTACGAGGTGGGCAAGGATTATGAGAACACCGTGCAGACCTGCCTGCTGGTGCTGACTGACCAGAGCGATGAGTTTCTCGCTGTGGCGGCCGTCAACGGCGTCAAGATGGGCACAGTAGACGGCAAACCGGGCTTTTCCTCCACAGCGAAGTTCGACCGCAAGTTGATAAAAGGACTCTACGACATCAATGAGGTCACCGGCAACGGCCCTTTGAAATCGGAATATGATGTGAATGGAGTCCATGTATTCGCTTTCTGCAACCCTTCGGATTTGCTGACACGGAAATTAAGTGCGATAGCCGAGGCAAAATTGAATGGAGGAGATCTAGGAAAGGTAGAATGGGGAGGCGACCGTGCGGAAGACAAGCCGACCTCTACCAATGTGTCCGACCTGACCGGCTTCGTTGAGGAGAACCCGATGCGTCCGGGAGCCACATTGTCCACCTCGAACAACATGTGGGCGCGCGATCGCTTCATGATGTCCAACGCCTCAATCAAGAGTATCCGTCTGCCTGAAGAAGAGAATGATTGGGATCACCACGCCAGTGCGACAACTCCGTTCAATCTGACGGGCGTCAACGACAAACATGAAGGGAGTGATGAACCGGTCGACAATAGCCCTGGCGGTGCTATTCAGGTGGAGCGGTTGGCAGCCCGTTTCGACTACCGCGACGCTTCCAAAGACAACATCGCAAACGGTTTAGGCAACAATATCTACAAAGTGTTGGGCTCCATAGACTCCGAGGCGGGTGCTGAGGGAGGAGTTACCAACTATGTAAACATCAAGCTCTCCCGTATCGGTCTGGTCAATATGGCCAAGGATATATATTACCTGAGACGCGTGTCGGACGATGGCAAGAATAAGACAGACAACAACAACTGGTTACTGTGCGGGCCTGAATACGGCTTCAGATACGTCGTTTCGCCCCATGCCAGCGAAAAGGACGGTACTACGGAGGCCTCAACGGCGAACGCGTGGTACAACTTCCCGTTGTTTGCGGATGCTTGGACGGACGAGACTCCGGGCTACAACAGAGCCCAATGGTCGATGTATAACCTCGGCGATGTGGTGAAAGCGGGTACGGAGATGGACCAATGGGATAATCAAAGCAGATACTATATCTGGCGTTACTGCACCGAGAACACGATTCCGGCCGGTGGTGGCGCCACCGATCGCGAGAACCCGCTTCAGGACAATCTTTTCACGACGGGCATCGTGTTCAAGGGCAAGCTGCTTGCCGGCCAATACCTGGGATATACACGCCCGGGAACAATAGCCGGGAAACAAGACGTGGGGACTGTTCCCTATATGACCTACAATGTGCAGCGCGCCATCCTCGCCAGCACCCTCGGCCTTAACTTTGACCCGGTGGAGGGGAATCTCGGTGATATCGAGAATCTCAAGAAGGCTGCCGCGGCTGAGAATAAGAATCTGGAGAATATGAAGCTCTTTAAGCCCGCTAAATATGATGTAAACGCGGAAGATGGGGACGTATTAAAAGAAGCAGAAAAAACGATTTCTTGGGACCAAATCAATGCAAGTGTTTTCTCGGATATGACCTCCTATCCGGCCCTCTATCTGTTCGAGGGCAATCTCTACGCGGGCTTCAACGAGGCCGCCGAGTACGCCTACTACGACGGCAAGGGCGGTACGCTCTATCAGGCCATGTCGGATGTAATGTCGCACTACTATCTGGATACGACAGAACCGAAGAAGATAACGGTAGCCGGAGCAGAGGGGCAAGTGGATGGTTATGTGCAGATGACCTCTGCAGAAGTAAGTGCCGCAAGGTCGCAGGGACACATATTAGAGCAGTTGACGGTCGAGATTTTTGGTGAGATACTTGGCATAGCGCCAAGGAAGACCGTGGAGGATCCTGAAAAGAATTATCACGACAGAGCCAAATACGGTGTCCGTTGGGTGGATACCGGTAATAATACCGCGGAGGAAACCCGGCGCTTCAAAGGGTGGTTGACCCACGGCAACAGCAGCTTCCACTTCACGCTCTACGATGCGGAGGAGGAGAAAGACAACTACGGTGGTGAGACATCGACCTCGCAGGGCTGGGGCTACTACTGCTACTACTTCTACTGGAACCGCCACAACGACAACGGCATTCCGGGCGTGATGCGCCCGATGGAGTTCTCGGTGGTGCGCAACAACGTGTATAAGCTGGCCGTGACGAAGATCAACCAGATGGGGCACCCCATCGACCCGAGCAACGACCCCACTCCTCCCACTCCGCACACAGACGACGAGACATCGGAGGTCTACATGAATGTGGAGGTTCAGGTAATTCCGTGGACGGTACGTGTCAACGATATCGAGTTCTAACGTTTCAATGCGACCATGGCAGAGCCTAAGAAAAAGAGAACGGACCGGACTATCCGGACAGCCGGGAGTCGCTTCCTGCGCCTCCTGACGGCGTTCGCGACGCTGGTGGCACTCTTCTCGTGCGAGAGCGTCTACGATGACCAGGACGATTGCCCCCGCGGCGTGTCGATACGCTACCGCTACGACTACAACATGCTGTTTGCGGACGCCTTCGCCTCCCACGTCGACTGCGTGACGTGCTATGTCTTCGACTCGGAGGGCAACTACCTCGCCGAGTACAGCGAGCAGGGCGCGGCTCTCGCCGACGAGAGCTACCGCATGTCGTTCCCGTTGGAGCCTGGGCACTACAAGCTCATCGCCTACGGCGGCCTGGCGTGCGACAAGAGTTCGTTCGACGTCACGCCGTTCACCCCGGCCTCGCGCTATACCGACCTCTCGGTGCGCCTGCGCACGGAGGAGGGGCTGCGCTCGTCGGCCTCGCTGCACGGGCTGTTCTACGGGACGGCCGAGGTGGATATCCTCCCCGATGACTATCAGGAGGTAACCATCCCCATGATGCGGGATACCAACAACATCCGCATCGTGCTGCAGGAGATCAGCGGCGACCCCGTCGACATCGATGACTTCGAGATAACGCTCACCGACGACAACTCGCTGCTCGACTGGCGGAACGAGCCTGTCTCCGCCGGGGAGGTGACCTATACCCCGTGGTACACGGGCACCGCCGTCGCCGGTGAGGAGGCCGGTGAGGACGGTACCCCCGTCGGGGAGGTCCGCGTCGGCGTGGCCGAGCTCTCGACCTCGCGCCTCATGGCGTCGCACAAGGCCCGTCTGCGCATCCGCGCCCTCGGGAACCTGTACGACGCGGTGGACATCCCCCTCATCGACTACCTGTTGATCGCGAAGAGCGAGGTTTACAGCAAGATGCCCTCCCAGGAGTTCCTCGACCGGCAGAGCGAGTGGAGCTGGATTTTCTTCCTTGCGAACGGACGTTGGGTCTACGCCAAAATACAGATACTCGACTGGACGGTGCGTGTCAACAACGCCGAACTGTGATATGAAAATATGAAATAACGACAGCTGTGCTGAAAGATTAATTGTTCCGATAATGAAAGCTATCTTCAAAATAGTCGCATCGTTCGCCTTTGCGGTGGCGTCGGCCTCCTGTTCCCGCGACCTTTCGGAGCCCTTCTCCGAGGGCGGGCGGGACGCCTCCTCCTCCGGGAAGGTAACCCTGCTGTTGAACGTCGAGACCCTCGGAACCCGCTCGGGCGGGACGGATATGGCGAATGATTTGAAGCGTCCCTTCGAGAAGCCGAAGTACCTCCGCGTCGTGATCGTCAACACCGACTTCCGCGTGGCCAATGGGGACGGTTCCGCTCCCGGTCGCGCGAACACCCCGTGGAATGTGGAGGTCAACTACCGTATCAGCGAGGACATGGCCCTGGCGGGCGATGTCATGGACGCCGCTCGGAAGCAGTTGAAGTTCCCGAACATCGAGGCCGACCGCAAGAAGCGCGTCTACATCCTCATCAACTGCGAGGACATACCGTTCACGCTCGCCGACGGAGAGACGTGCACGCTGAACGACGGCGATGCCCTCGAGAAGCTCTTCGGCGCGGGGAAAACCCACACGGATGGGCTCGACCCCACAGCGGAACACCCCTATCAGACGGGGAAGCTGCCCATCGACGAGTGCACGTACGACTTCGCGTATGTCGACCGCAAGGAGAGAAAGGACTACGCCGGGCTGCCCTATGTGGGCGTGTATGAGGTTGACGTGCCGCCCCGTGCCGAGGTGCTGAAAGAGTACGGCACCCTGGCCCCCGACACGGTGGCGTTCATCGAGCCTCAGTTTCCGGTCGGTCCGCTCTATCTCGTGCGCGCCGCCAACCGTATCCGCTTCGAATTCGTGAACGACACCTCCCATGCGGACGGGCAGACCGAGGCGACAGTCGACCCGATCGACATCGAGGTGACCGGCTGGACGCTATCGAGCACCGCCGACCGCGCCTATCTGATGCCGCGACTCGCCAAGAGGACATATAATAATGGCAACAACGGCTGGGACAAGGACGGCTGGGCGAATGGATGGAAAAACGGGCAGCAACAGGCGCTCTCGGTTCCGGGGACGTATACGGATGGAAGCTCGAAAGAAGTCCCCGTGGATGACTATTACGGCGGCGCGTGGATGCTGTGGCTGAAACAGGAGGCGGAAGCCACGCAAAACACCGCCGATAGTTACAACGGCATGGGGCCCAATGCGGAATACGAGTGGCTGACCGGCTATGAGGTGCCTAAGGACGTGACGTACAGCACTCTCGAGCATTTCTACAAAGACCCCGTAGAAATCCCTGCCCCGGCAAAAAGGGAGGACGGGACATACGGGACAACGTCCGTACAGGTTCCAAAGGATGGCGAAGTCAATGGGGCCTACGAGGACGCGGTCTATTTCGCCGAGAGCAAATATTATCCGCCCGGTAGTAGCGACAGACAGAAATACAGCTTGACCGTCACGGTGCATAACAAGGCCGACGGCCAGGCGGAGAAGACCTACACGTGCGAGGAATTGCCGAACAGCCTGTCGCTTTTCCGCAACACCGACCTGCTCGTGAGGGTGTATTTCCGCAAGCTGCGCACCGACGGGCTGGAGATGTCGGTCGATGTCGTGCCGTATGGCGTTTGCGAGCTCGATCCGGTGTTCGGACTGGAGGACAACTATTAAACAGAAGTCATGAAATGAAGTCAATTTAAAACAGAAGTCTTGAAATGAAGTCAATTATATATAGGGCGGCGCTGGCGGCCATGTCGGCCTTCGCGGTGTCGTGTACGGATGACCCGTTGGTGGACGGCTGGTCGTGGTCGGACGGGGAGTGCTCTCTTTCCATGGATGTCGGCTTTACCTCATACGGCACGGCGCTCGATACGCGTGCGGGGACGGGAGGAACGCCCGGCAATGCGATCGGCGAGGTGAATACGTTGCAGGTACTCTTCTACTCGAATGTGGGAGCGGACAAGATTGAGGGCCGCAGCGATGAGGAAAACGCGGTACTGAAATACGTTTTCAAGGGTACGCCGACGACCGGCGGCGAGGGAAGCGGCAGTGCCGATGACAACGCGACGAATGAAGTACATCAGGGCACATTCACCTTCACACGGGAGGACGCACCTCGTACGGACGAAGATAGCCCGACCCCGGACAAAGGCATAAGTGAGAGCGGGAACACGACTCGTCACATGACTTTCAAGCTGGACAACGTGGAACGCGGCAACTACCGCATCTATGTCGTGGCCAATATGCCCGCTGGCTTCGATGCGACAAGGGACGCGCTGACGGTATACGACCTGCGCCACTACCAACTGAAATGGAATGCCACCGACATTGCCGCCAACAATGCGATGTTCGGCTTTTTCGCAAAGGCCTCGAGTACCACTAATGTGATCAGTCAAGCCCCGCTGATTGGCATCAGCGGCCCGCTGTCGGAGCCACTGCACGCATGGATTAAGCGCGCCGTATCGAAAGTTACGGTCGCTTTCGACGGCTCGGAGCTCGAACCGGAGGTGCGCGTCTATATCAAGAGTGTGCAACTCCGCGATTTGCCGCGCACATGTAGCCTCGGTGCGGTAAATGCGCCCGGTGAGGCGGATGGAACAACCGAGGAGGTGCTTTTCCCTAACGGCACCGAGGAGGAGGATCAATTGACCAGGTATGGCACAATTACATATAGTTCGGTATCGGGCGGAGACCCTGCTCATGTTGTTTATCGTGAGAGCCCGTATTATCCCGATTTCGCAGGCGACAGAGAAAACGATGAAGATGTGAAGGCGTGGAGGCAGAAGGTTCACAATGCAACGACCAATGCACTCTATTTTTTTGAAAATTGCCAGGGTATGGGTACGAATGATAAAAATGATGAGAACGGCACCTACAAGCCTCAGACGGATACCTACGGCGGCGAGAATGGTGGTAATTCCGTGCCCGACGACTACGACCGTGGTTACGAAAAGGACAAAAAGCCTTACGGAACGTATGTGGAGGTGAAAGCTTACTATGAAAACGACAATTTGGCCAAACGTACCTCGGGAAACATCGTCTACCGTTTCATGCTGGGTAAGGATATCGAGACCGATTTCAACGCTGAGCGCAGCATCCACTATAAACTGACGCTGAAATTCAATAAGCATGCCAACGATGTTGATTGGCATATTGACTATAACGATGAAGAGGGCAACCATACGCCGACAAAAATCTATGTATCGTACAACTACAACACCCCGTCGATTCTGCCTTTCCAGTTTGTCGACCCGAAAAAGGTCGTGTATCTGGCTGCTCAAATCACGGAGAACAATTGGGGACCGGATGATAACAGTATCGCCCATTTTACAGGAATCCCCAATCCTAACGGGTTAGGCAAAGGATTCTTGTCCTTGCGTTATGACCCTAACGTGCGAATCGGGTCGGGCGTTGTTGGAGAACCCGAAGAAGAATTTGATAGGTCTAAGGATGCTTCAAAAGTTGCGGAGTATTGGAATTTATACTCTGGAAATGAGAAACAAATCTATCTTGAAGACAGTAAGAAAAGTAATGAATTGGATTTGAATGAGGACGAGGATGCGGATAAAAGATTCAAATTCGATTTTCATTATCGGCAGAATAGCGATGGCAAGTGGGTAACCAATGTGAACATCCCCTTGTACACGCGCCCGCTGGTGATATATAAGTCCACATCCTATACCGGTGCGAACCCTTATTACACGACTACCCGTTCGGCAAAGGTGCGGATTACCTATCGGTTGGAGGGGGAATCAGAGGATCATACAATGGATGTCGATATTGAGCAGGTTCATCGCATCGACAATCCAAGCGGAATATGGCGTCGGTCGGACAACACCGATTCGTTCGCTGTTACCTTGATGCAGCAAACCGGGCCTGAATCCTATACCGGCAGAAACGTACCCCTCACCGGCAGGGCTTATACGCCGTACCAATCCAAGGGTTCGTGGCGCGCTTATATCTACAAGGCAATCGGGACAGACGGGAGTGAGGACGCATGGTATACTCTGACTGCCGGCAGTCAGCAGGCAAATGCAATTGGTGAATACATACAAGGAGTTGACGGGACGGATATCAGTTTCACCTACAGGCCGATTTCGAGGATTGGTGCTACAGAGGTTCGATGTGGTATCATCAAAATCGAATACAACGATTATACCTGTACGCACCTGATTATGGTGCGGCAGGGATATGAACCGTTGCGAATCAGCGATGATGCCAATGCACCGAGATGGCACACTTTCAATTTGTACGATAACAACGAGGAGGTGAACCATCCTTGCGATGGCGGTTCCTTGTTTATCCGTGGAGAATACACGCCATCCATTATGGACGACCAGTCTCTCAATAATGAGGGTGATTTGTCTAACAGTCGTAATTTGTTCGGAACAGCGGTTGCCTATTTATATAATACTGCAGGAGGCACTTACCAAATAAGCCGTAATAGTGGGAACAATGGGATGGCGAGTAAAAATAATTTCTCGCCAGCAGCCGTTATTTTGAGTGGGAACGATCATACCTACAATCCCTCTTCGGACGGTTCTATGCCGACTTACCTGCAGTACCGAACGCTGAAAGATGCGGCGAGCACGAGGGTAACTATCGACAAATTATATGGCGTTTTGTATGCCGATGGAGCCACCACGACGGCAACAGATTTTAATACTGCTACCGGATGCCTCCACAAGGATGTGAGGGACGGGCTGACGAACAAGGGAATGCGAGGTGCGTTTGCTTACAACAGCAATGATGCCCGTCAGGTTTTCTTCCCGATTGGTGCCACAGGGTTCGGTCGGCGTAAATTTGACGGATCATTACAATATTCTTTTGGCGATACTTATAACGATGGCGATTATCCATGGGCAAATGCGCCGTTGTTGAATAGTCTTTACTCTAACGAAGGGGCTATATATTGGATGCGAACGTATGCAACGAAATCCGAGACAGGTTCAACGCATACGAATGGCGATAACGCATGGGATATTAACTACAAGACATACGATTTCGATTTTATGGATGCAGATATAAATGCAAGATATGGTACTCATCAAAATAGCAGGAGCCTGTCTTTGATACGTCTTGTAGATAATTAAGTGAATGAGTGAATAGAAAACGGTTTACGGGCGAAGTGAGGGCGGACGAAGCTCCCCTTTCGTTTCCCCTGCGCTCCGCCCCGCCGAACCGTTTGCCGACCCGATTCGATGTAAGATGGTAAATTTCCTGCTCCTCTATTTGCGGCTCTCGCTGCCGCTGCTCGGAAGCGTCGCACCCACGTCCGCCGCTCTCTCCGCGCCCGTTGCTTCCTCCGCACCTCTTGCGGTGACCGCCGTTCCCCTTGCGCTCGCTGACACGCTCACCGTTGAGTCCTCCGCTGCACCCGAGGTGCCGGAACTGCCGCTGCCGGCCGTGCCGGCAACGCTGTGCACCCCGCCGGTGCGGGCGGCCTACATCATCGGGCATTTCTGGGACGCCATGGACTTCTCCGACATCCTGCGATCGCACGACCGCGACTTCATGGAGCAGAATTTCGCCAACTACCTCTCGCTGTTTCCGATTGCCGACACAACGGCGCTGGCTCCGGAGACTGCCGAGAAGTATCTCTACGAGCAGGATTCGCCCCTCTTCAACGAGGAGTATTACCTCCTTTTCGCCGACGCCCTCGCCGCGGCGCCCCTGCGCGACTACGAACGGCTCCGCATCGAGGCGCAACGCGCGGCGATGCGCAAGAACCGGGTGGGCACGGTGGCGGCGGACTTTTCGTTCGAGACCCGTGACGGAAAGCGCCTGCGCCTGTCGGAGGCCGCACCGGGGCGGCGGGTGCTGCTGCTCTTCTACGACCCCGACTGCGACCACTGTATGCAGACCATCGCCGAACTGTCCGGCTCGGCTCCGCTGAACGAGGCCGTTGCGCGGGGCGACATGGCCGTCGTGGCGGTCTATGCGGGCTTCGGGAGCAGCGCCCGCGCGGCATGGCGCCGCACCCTCGACCGCCTGCCTGCCGCCTGGACGGTGGGTTTCGACAGCGGCACGGTTTACACGCGCGACCTTTACGTACTGCGCAACCTTCCGGCGCTCTACCTCTTAGACGCGTCAAGGCGCGTCATCCTCAAGGATGCCGCGCCCGCCCGTCTTGCCGAACATTTCAATGAATGATGAACGGCAGGCCGAATTCCCGGATATATATTTGAAATGGATTCCAAGTTGCCCGTCATTGATAAACTTCACATCAATGACGGGCAACTGACTGTGTTTTGAACTTATATCGAACTCACCTTATTTCAACAAAGCTTTTTTACGAAAAATGCAAAAAATCTTATTTTTTTTCTACTTTTGCACGATATTATCAATTCAAATAAATTATGAGTACTACAGCGAGATTGTTACTTCATTGTCCTGACAAACAAGGAATACTAGCCGAAGTGACGAATTTTATTACAATAAATAAGGGCAATATTGTATATTTGGATCAATACGTAGACAGGATTGAAAATGTTTTTTTTATGCGCATTGAATGGGAACTTGAAAGTTTTCTTATTCCTAAAGAAAAAATTCATGATTATTTTGCCACACTTTTCGCTCAAAAATACGACATGAGTTTTCGTTTGTATTTTTCTGATATGAAACCGCGTATGGCCATTTTTGTTTCCAAGATGTCCCATTGCCTGTTCGACATGTTAGCACGTTATACGGCCGGTGAATGGAACGTGGAAATACCGTTGATTATCAGCAACCATCCGGATCTGAAACCTGTCGCGGAGCGATTTGGCATTCCATTCCATATATTCCCCATTACCAAAGAAAATAAGATGGAACAGGAACAGGCCGAAATGGAACTATTGCGCAAACATAAAATCAACTTCATTGTATTGGCCCGTTATATGCAAGTCATTTCGGAAAAGATGATAGAAGAATATCCCAATAGGATCATCAACATACATCACTCATTTTTGCCCGCGTTTGTAGGAGCTAAACCTTATCATGCCGCATTCGCGCGAGGAGTAAAAATAATCGGCGCCACCAGTCATTATGTAACAACAGAATTAGATGCGGGTCCTATTATCGAACAGGACGTAGTACGGATTACACATAAAGACACTCCCGAAGATTTGATAAACAAAGGGAAAGATCTAGAGAAGATCGTATTGTCACGCGCTGTACAGAAACATATTGAAAGGAAAATTTTAGCATACCATAATAAAACTGTCATTTTTAATTAAAAGATGAATGTAGCGATTGTAAAATATAATGCCGGAAACATCTGTTCAGTAGATTACGCGCTTCGCAGATTAGGAGTGCAAGTGAACGTCACTGCCGATACGGAAGAGTTACGTAGGGCAGACAAAATCATCTTCCCGGGGGTCGGAGAAGCTGTTAATACCATGAGCTATTTGAGAAGAACCGGGCTGGACACGGTGATCAAGTCTTTAAAACAACCGGTTCTGGGTATCTGCTTAGGTATGCAATTACTATGTAATCATTCGGAAGAAGGAAATGTGGATTGTCTGGGAATATTCGATGTCGAAGTCAAGAAGTTTACCCCTTCCTGCCGCAAGGAGAAGGTTCCCCACATGGGCTGGAACACCATCAGCCACACAAACAGTCCTCTCTTCAACGGATTCGATAAAGATGAATTTGTCTACTTTGTACACAGCTATTATGTACCATTATGCGCCTATACGATTGCTGAAACAGACTATATCTTACCCTACAGTTCCGCTTTACATAAAGACAATTTTTACGCGACCCAATTTCATCCGGAAAAGAGTGGAAGCGTGGGAGAACAAATACTGAAGAATTTTTTAAACATTTGAAAATATGATTGAAATTATTCCGGCCATAGATATTATTGACGGCAAATGTGTCCGGTTATCACAAGGAGACTACCAAAGCAAAATCGTATACAATGAAAATCCTTTGGAAGTAGCCAAGGAATTTGAATCTTACGGAATATGCCGTCTACATATAGTGGACTTGGACGGGGCAAAATCCAAGCATATTGTTAATTATCGTATATTGGAACAGATTGCAAGCCGTACGTCTTTGGTTATTGATTTTGGGGGAGGAATAAAAAGCGATGAAGATTTAGTCATCGCTTTCGAGAATGGAGCGCAAATGGTCACCATAGGGAGTGTGGCCGCTCAGAAACCTTCACTTTTCCTTTCATGGCTTGAAAAATTCGGGCATGAAAAAATGATTCTTGGAGCCGATGTAAAAGATGGAATGATTTCTATAAATGGTTGGTTGGAAGAAAGCGGACAAGAATTGCTTCCCTTTTTGACAAGTTATATAAAGAAAGGCGTTACTAAAGTATTGTGTACGGATATCAACCGTGATGGAATGCTGCAAGGTCCTGCCACGGAACTGTATCAAAACATTTTAAAATTTTTGCCTTCCGTTTATCTCATTGCAAGCGGAGGAATCAAGTCTATTGAGGATATACGTGAACTGAAACAGGCGGGGATTCCGGCTGTTGTATTGGGAAAAGCGCTTTATGAAGGCCATATTACCCTCAAGGAATTAAATGAATTTATGGAAAGTGCGGACGAAAATAGTACGGAAGAATCATGTTAGCCAAACGAATTATCCCTTGTCTGGATATAAAAGACGGACAAACAGTAAAAGGAACAAACTTTATTCATTTGCGCCAGGCAGGTGATCCTGTAGAATTAGGGCGGATTTACAGTGAGCAGGGAGCTGATGAGCTGGTTTTTCTGGATATAACAGCCAGCCACGAAGAGCGTAAAACGTTTACAGATCTGGTTAAACGTGTAGCCGAGAACATCAGCATACCTTTCACAGTAGGAGGAGGAATCAATGAATTAAGTGATGTCAACCGTTTGTTGGAAGCTGGTGCGGATAAAGTTTCCATTAACTCTTCAGCGATTCGTCATCCACATTTAATTGATGAAATTGCCTTTCATTTTGGTTCTCAAGTCTGCGTGGTAGCCATTGATGCCCGCCAAACTGAAGCAGGTTGGAAATGTTATCTGAATGGTGGGCGTATTGAAACGGATAAAGATTTATTCAGCTGGGCTACAGAATGTAATGATAGAGGGGCCGGTGAGATACTTTTCACCAGCATGAATCATGATGGAGTAAAAAACGGATATGCAAATGACGCATTGGCTATATTATCCGAAACATTGACTATTCCGGTTATCGCGTCGGGAGGCGCGGGAAAACCGGAACATTTCAGAGATACCTTTGAAAAAGGAAATGCTGATGCCGCGTTGGCCGCAAGTGTTTTTCATTTCGGAGAAATCAAAATTCCCGAATTAAAACAGTATCTTTGCGGCTGTAATATAAATATAAGATTATAAGATAGGAGCAATATAATAAGAAAATGGAATTAGATTTTGAAAAAATGGGCGGTTTGGTTCCTGCCATCATTCAGGATAACCGGACACAGAAAGTGTTAATGCTCGGCTTCATGAATAAAGAAGCATATGAAAAAACAGTGGAAAAAGGAAAAGTAACCTTTTACAGCCGTACAAAAAAAAGATTGTGGACAAAAGGTGAAGAGAGTGGAAATTTTTTAAATGTTATATCCATCCATGAAGATTGTGACCATGACACTTTATTAATAAAGGCTCATCCACTCGGTCCTGTATGCCATACGGGCGCGGATACTTGTTGGGGCGAAAAAAATGAATCGGATATCTTGTTCCTCACCTATCTTCAAGATTTTATCTCTAAACGATATGAAGAAATGCCCGAAAAGTCCTATACGACTTCTTTATTTAGGGAGGGAGTAAACAGAATGGCACAAAAGGTAGGAGAAGAAGCGGTAGAAACCGTTATCGAAGCCACAAATGGCACGGATGAACGCTTAGTTTACGAAGCCTCCGATTTAATTTACCATCTTATTGTGTTACTGACTTCTAAAGGACTCCGTATTGAGGATCTGGCCCGCGAATTACAAAAAAGGCATAAATAAAAACAACGTGGCAAAAATGTTGATTAATTACCGGAATGTAGAAGTTCGCCAGCAAGAACATGCCGTACTTTCAGGAGTAAATTTCCAATTAAATGAAGGAGAGTTTGTTTATCTTATAGGAAAAGTAGGTTCTGGAAAAACAAGTCTGCTGAAAACGTTTTATGGAGAACTTTGTATCGAATCGGGAGATATCTCAGAGGTACTCGGATATAATATGCAAACGATAAAACGGAAAAATATCCCGGCTTTACGTCGGAATTTAGGTATTGTTTTTCAGGATTTCCAATTACTGACAGATCGTACTGTTTCCGCAAATCTCGAGTTCGTATTGAGAGCTACCGGATGGAAGAAAAAAACAGAAATAAAAAACCGAATCGATGAAGTTCTTGATCTGGTAGGAATGAGTACAAAGGAATATAAACTTCCTCATGAGTTATCTGGAGGAGAGCAACAACGTATCGTTATCGCGCGCGCCATTTTAAACTCTCCGGAAATCGTGCTGGCGGACGAACCGACAGGCAATCTGGATGAAGAAACAGGACATCAGATTGTAGAGTTACTTCGCCATATCAGCGCAAAGGGGTCCGCGATAGTTATGACCACTCACAATTTACGGTTAGTCAGGGATTTTCCTGGAATTGTATACTGTTGTGACAATCATCAAGTAAAAGATATCACACAAGAGTTTTATAGATAAACATTAATTATTAAATAAAAAACAGAATGAAAGTTTTAAAGTTTGGAGGAACATCTGTCGGTTCAGCACAGAGAATGAAAGATGTTGCCAAATTAATAACCGACGGTGAGAAAAAAATTGTAGTGTTATCGGCTATGTCCGGTACAACCAATACCTTAGTGGAAATTTCGGATTATCTATACAAAAAGAATCCGGAAGGAGCCAATGAGATAATCAATAATCTAGAAGCAAAATATAGAAGGCATATAGACGAGCTTTATTCCACAGAAGAATATAAAAAGAAAACATTAGACTTTGTCAGAGGTGAATTTGATTTCATCCGTTCATATACAAAAGATTTGTTTACTCTCTTTGAAGAAAAGGTCATTTTAGCGCAAGGCGAAATCATTTCTACCAACATGGTAGCCAATTATTTGTTGGAACAGGGTTTCAATGTCGTATTAATTTCCGCACTTGAATATATGCGCACAGATAAAAACGCAGAACCGGATCCCATATATATTAAAGAGAAATTGAAAGGACAGCTTGAAAAATATCCAGATGCGGATATTTATATTACACAGGGATTTATCTGCCGTAATGCTTATGGAGAAATAGATAACCTGCAACGTGGTGGCAGTGATTATACAGCTTCATTAATCGGTGCGGCCATTAACGCCTCGGAAATCCAGATTTGGACAGACATTGATGGCATGCATGATAATGATCCTCGCGTCGTGGACAAAACATCACCAGTTCGCCAGCTGCAATTTGAAGAAGCCGCTGAGTTAGCTTATTTTGGAGCCAAGATTCTTCACCCTACTTGCATCCAACCGGCGAAATATGCCAATATTCCCGTCCGTCTGCTAAACACAATGGAACCTTCGGCTCCAGGTACACTCATTTCCAATGAAACAGAACATGGCAAAATCAAAGCCGTGGCTGCCAAAGATAATATTACGGCCATTAAAATAAAATCGAGCCGTATGTTATTGGCACATGGTTTCTTACGTAAGGTTTTTGAAATCTTTGAAAGTTATCAGACGTCTATTGATATGATTTGTACCTCTGAAGTGGGAGTCTCTATGTCTGTTGACAATACAAAGCATTTACAAGAAATTGTAAACGACTTGAAAAAGTACGGAACCGTCACCGTAGACCATGGTATGTGTATTATTTGTGTAGTCGGAGATCTGACTTGGGAAAATGTCGGCTTTGAAACTAAAGCGCTTTACGCAATGAGAGAGATACCTGTTCGCATGATATCTTATGGAGGTAGCAATTATAATATATCTTTCCTAATTAAGGAAGAAGATAAAAAACGGGCATTACAATCTCTCAGCGATACATTATTTAATCATTAATTAATTTTGTATGAAAGGTATTTTTCCAATAGATAAATTTCAAGATATCCAGACACCGTTTTATTATTACGATACCAAAGTGCTTCGTGAAACACTAAACACTGTAAACCGGGAAGCTGCAAAATATGCGAACTTTTGTGTGCATTATGCCGTGAAAGCAAATGCCAACGACAAAGTACTTTCAGTGATTCGTGAAAGCGGATTAGGAGCGGATTGTGTTAGTGGAGGAGAAATCAAGGCAGCCATAAAGGCGGGATTTCCGACACATAAAATAGTGTATGCTGGTGTGGGAAAATCCGATTGGGAAATAAACCTTGGACTTGATTATAACATTTTCTGTTTCAATGTAGAGTCTATTCCCGAATTAGAAATTATTAACGAATTGGCTGCCGTAAAAGGAAAAACCGCCAATGTCGCCTTCCGTATCAATCCAAACGTCGGCGCTCATACACATGCGAATATAACCACCGGACTAGCTGAAAATAAATTCGGAATAAGTATGGAAGATATGGATAAGGTGATTGATTTAGCCTTTACCTTGAAACATATAAAGTTCGTAGGATTACATTTCCACATTGGTTCACAAATACTGGATATGGGCGATTTTATCGCTTTATGTAACAGAGTAAATGAGTTACAGGACAGACTATGCGCCCGTCAAATCATTGTAGAACATATCAATGTAGGAGGTGGATTAGGTATCGATTACCAACATCCCAACAGACAAGCTGTACCTGATTTCGCGGCTTATTTTGAAACTTACAATAAACATCTCAAACTGCACCCCAAACAAACGCTACATTTTGAATTGGGACGTTCTATTGTGGGACAGTGCGGCAGCTTGATTACAAAAGTATTGTATGTAAAACAAGGCAGTCACAAGCAATTTGCAATCGTTGATGCAGGCATGACAGACTTGATTCGCCCGGCTTTGTATCAGGCTTATCATAAAATTGAGAACATCTCTTCAGATAGACCGACAGAAGTTTACGATGTGGTAGGACCCATCTGCGAATCCTCGGATGTTTTCGGTAAAGCTATAGACTTGAATCAAGTCCGACGAGGAGATTTGTTCGCTATCCGTTCGGCTGGCGCATACGGTGAAATAATGGCTTCAGGATATAACTGCCGTGCATTGCCCCAGGGATATATTTCAGAAGAAATGGTTTAAATGAAACAACATGAACTTTTTTAATTTACCGTGACTTTGAAATAGAATCAAAGTCATGTAAACTACCCTGTCATTGATAAACTTCACATCAATGGCAGGTTCTTTTCAAAGAAACAATAGGCAGCGATAGCCGATAATGCGTTGGTTATAAAGGGATATCCATTTACTGAATATCCCTTGCAAATCTATAAAATAAAAGAACGCTTACATGCTGTTCAAAAATAGATTTGTGATAGCCATGCGTTAATCTGTAGGGTTAATAAGTTCTTTCTCCAAAAATTTTGCTTCCGACCCGCACAAGAGTGGCTCCTTCTTCTATAGCAATGGAATAATCGTGACTCATTCCTATAGATAGTTCTCTGAAGATATTATTATTAAAAAAATTATTTTTTATTACCTGATAATAGGAGTGAAGTAAACGGAACTCTTTACGTATTTGTTGCTTATTGTCCGTATTACTTGCCATCCCCATCAAACCTTGAATAGAAATATTTTTTAAAGCATTCCATTCTCCTTTCTCAAGCATTTCAGTACATTCATCGAAACTAAATCCGAATTTGGTTTCTTCTTGTGCAATGTGTATTTGCAAAAGGCAAGGAATCACTCGGTCGCATTTCAACGCTTGCTTATTTATTTCCGATAATAACTTCATACTGTCTACGCTATGGATGAGAGAAACGTATGGAGCTATGTATTTGACTTTGTTTGTCTGAAGATGCCCGATGAAATGCCATTCTATGTCTTTAGGCAGGATATTTTGTTTCTGATTCATTTCCTGTACTTTACTTTCACCGAATATACGTTGTCCAGTGGCATAGGCTTCCTCTATTGCTTCGTTAGGATGAAATTTTGAAACTGCTACTAAACGGACATTCGACGGCAATTCCGCACGCACTTTTTTCAGATTTGTTTCAATATCCATAATTTTTATTATTCTGTTTTATCGGCTTCACGAAATTCAGGTTTTGCGCTAATTTCTCCATCATACGGATAAATGTCCATGATAGCCGTTTCGCTGATTGAAGCGATGACATAATCAGCCATAGTCCCTTTCATACCCTTATCTAGTTTCTTGACAGCATCACGCAAATCTGCTGCTTGCACCAGAATTTGGGTAGCCTTTTTTTTCTCGGCACCGCTTTTTTCATCCAATGTAATAAAATATAGCTTACATTTAAACCAACGGTCTGCAGCATCTTCTTCGCTTACGAACAGTTCACTATAATTGGCCCGTTTGATATCGGATACTGTAAATTCTCCACTTATAAACGGTGTCATCTCTTCAATAATACGTCTTTCAGCTTCCGTAAAGCTTAACGCATCTACCAAATAAGGTTCCGTTACTTTCTTGTTCATTCCGTTTTCCATTGTTTTTTCGTAACGGATTTTGCATTCAAACCAATTGTGCATCATAATTTAATTAGCTGTTTGTCTGTTGTTAATATTATAATCATACCGTATTCTGCAAAGAGTTATATGAAATCTGAAGCAAAAAGGGAATATTAAATTTTCCTCATAAAATTTAATTTTTTCATAGATGCAGTTCGGATGTTATTTTTCTTTTTTCTTATTTTCTAGTTCTTGCGTTTTTTCCCGAGTAATAGCGGGATGACTTCGGCTGCTAATATGTTACTTAAAGACGTGTCAGGTATAACAATAGCCGTCAAGATAATTTTAGAAGTATCCTTTTTCTTGGATAAAGCCATATCAATGAAGCTCATAATCTTTTTGTTTTTTATTTTAGTTGCAAACTTACATAATTATTTCCGAATACAGCAAGAAAAAAACGTCTAAGATATGCTTCCCTTGAATTAATCTTCTTTTTGTTTGCGTAGTTTAGCCCGATAAACTATCTTTGCCGACATTAAAAATACATTATAGATTCAGCATAATATGCCACAAATATCAATTCGCGGAACAGAAATGCCCGCATCACCTATTCGTAAATTAGCTCCTTTAGCTGAAGCTGCCAAACAAAGAGGTGTCCATGTATATCACTTGAATATAGGTCAGCCGGATTTGCCTACACCTAAGGCTGCCATTGAAGCAATTCGCCATATAGACAGAACTGTATTGGAGTATAGCCCGAGTCAGGGATACAGAAGTTATCGTGAAAAGTTGACAGGATATTATAAGAAATTTGATATTAATTTAACAGCGGATGATATTATCATTACTACCGGGGGGTCGGAAGCCGTGTTGTTTGCTTTCCTTTCTTGTCTGAATCCGGGAGATGAAATCATAGTTCCAGAACCTGCGTATGCCAATTATATGGCTTTTGCCATTTCTGCAGGAGCTGTTATCCGTACTATAACCACTACTATTGACGAGGGCTTTTCACTCCCGAAAGTGGAAAAGTTTGAAGAGTTAATAAATGAACGCACCAAAGCTATATTAATATGTAATCCGAATAATCCTACCGGATATCTATATACACGTCGAGAGATGAATCAGATACGTGATCTTGTGAAAAAATATGATTTGTATCTTTTTTCTGATGAAGTGTATCGTGAATTTATTTATACTGGTTCTCCATATATATCTGCTTGTCATTTGGAGGGGATTGAGAACAATGTCGTATTGATTGATTCCGTATCCAAAAGATATTCGGAATGTGGCATTCGTATTGGTGCGCTGATTACTAAAAATAAAGAAGTGCGTAGTGCCGTGATGAAATTCTGCCAAGCCCGTCTGAGTCCTCCTCTTATAGGACAGATAGCGGCGGAAGCATCGCTGGATGAACCGGAGGAGTACACACGTGACACCTATGACGAATATGTAGAACGACGCAAATGCCTGATTGATGGTTTGAACCGTATTCCAGGAGTATATTCGCCTATACCTATGGGAGCTTTTTATACTGTAGCTAAACTGCCGGTAGATGACTGTGAAAAGTTTTGTGCATGGTGCCTTTCTGATTTTAACTATGAAAACGAGACTGTGATGATGGCTCCGGCCGCGGGATTCTATACTACCCCTGGCGCGGGGCGCAATGAAGTGCGTATTGCATATGTGTTGAAAAAGGAGGATTTGATTCGTGCTCTTTTTGTATTACGCAAGGCATTAGAGGCGTATCTGGGAAGAACCGAGTAACGAATGAATTTAGAATTCTTCATAGCAAAAAGAATTTATTTTCATAGCGACTTGAAAAAGCAAGTGGCCAAACCTGCTATATGCATTGCTATAATTGGCATGGCACTCGGATTGGTGATTATGATTATTTCATTGAGTGTGGTAATGGGATTCAAGCGTGAGGTTAGTTCTAAGGTTATTGGTTTTGGATCTCATATACAAATAAGCAATTTCCGGAGCAATCAGTCATACGAGACTTTACCGGTTGTGGCTGATGACAGTTTATTGTCAGTATTGGTGCATATCGGTGGAGTGAGTCATGTTCAGAGATATGCTACAAAACCGGGTATGATTAAGACAGAAGACTATTTTCAGGGAATGGTGCTGAAAGGAGTGGGGCAGGAGTACGATATGACGTTTATGCGCAATCATCTTGTAGAAGGTGAGATACCCATTTTTACGGATTCTGTAGCTTCCAATAGGATACTTATCTCCCGTTCGCTAGCCAATAAATTGCATATCCGGTTGGGAGATGTGCTCTATACTTATTATATACAAGAAACTATTCGTGCTCGAAAACTGAAGGTGGCAGGTATTTATGAGACTAATTTCTCGGATTATGACAATCTGTTCGTTATCGGAGATATTTATACGGTGAATCATTTGAATAAGTGGGAAAAAGACCAAGCAAGTGGTATAGAAATAAAGGTAACCAATTATGATGAGTTAGAGAATATAGCTTATAAGGTGGCGGATTACACGGATTCAATGGTGGACCGCCATGGAAATACATACTATACCCAGACCATTGAAGAGTTGACTCCCCAATTATTTGCATGGCTGGGAGTATTGGATTTGAATGTATGGGTCATTTTAATTTTGATGTTAGGTGTAGCCGGATTTTCAATGATATCCGGTTTACTTATTATCATATTAGAACGTACCAATATGATTGGTGTGTTGAAAGCATTGGGAAGTACTAATTGTTCCATACGTAAGATATTTCTTTACTTTTCGGTATTCATTATAGGTAAGGGGATGTTATGGGGGAATATTATCGGTTTATCCTTGTGTTATATCCAATATCAGTGGCGTGCCGTTAAACTTGATCCGGCCAATTATTATATAGATTCCGTACCCATTTATTTTAATGTTTGGATATGGTTGATTCTGAATATTTTTACATTGGTTGTAGCTGTACTGATTCTTATAGGTCCTTCTTTTCTGATATCCCGTATTCACCCGGCTAAATCAATTCGTTTTGAGTGAATGGACTAATGTAGGGATGATGTGGATATAGAATATTGCATTGTTGCAAAAAGTATGAGTGCGTAGATTGAAACTATGAAGCATATCGAGTTCTCGACCCAGACAGTTCCAAGGCGAAAAAATCATCGAACAGTCTCTGGAGTATTATCGGCATTTCAATTCCTGAGAGAATGTCTCTCGCCTGTTTCAGTAGACCAGCCCCACATAATCCCGAATTCGTCGTATTCCTGTTTCGTTATAGGTTCGAGGAAATTATAAAATCCGAAACTTGGAATCCCCACGCCTCTTTATTGTCTTTTGAAAAGAAACCAGCCATTGATATGAAGCTTATCAATGAAGGGCAGCCTAATGTGGCTCTGATTTTATTTCGAATTCACGTAAAATAAAAATTTCTTGGTATAAAAATCCTTTGATTTTTATTTATTTTCTCCTCATATGAGAAAAATAAAGTGACCGTCTTTTCATTAAAATTCATGGTATCCTACGCAATCTAAAACTCATAGGTTGCAAAATCCAGACCGTCTTACTCTGTGATAATTTATTGCTATAAAAACTGTTAAACTATTAACGAAGAACGAACAAATATATCAAACTTTATTACATTTGCGACAGAACATTAGGCTTTTCGATATGGATATTATAAAACTTCCCGGTACGAACAAGAGATTGTATGAACTTGTCTGCTCGTTAGTTATGAATCCGGCCGTTCTACGACAAAACAACAATTATCCGTTCAAAACGAGTGCCAAATATGTATGGTATGTGGCGACTGAAGAAGGACAAACTATAGGTTTTATGCCGGTAAAAGCTACAGAAACCAACAATTATTTAATAGACAACTATTATGTAAATGGAGATAATTTTACTCTTTTAAAAAGTCTATTAGAAGAAGTCATCAAAGACCATAAGGATGAAGCGAATATTTGGGCAACAGTTCACAAACGGCATGTGGAATTGTTTGTGCAAAATGGATTTCGCATCCACGTTGAATGGAAAAATTACGACAAAATGAAATATTGTTCCAAGAAAAGAGTGGTATGTACAGATTAAATGTATATGAAGCTACACAGAGAAGATTAAAAATTATTTTCGATTATTTCGATTACGTATATGTTTCTTTCTCAGGAGGAAAGGATAGCGGGGTGCTTTTAAACCTATGTATTGACTATATTCGCAGGAATAATCTGCAATGCAAACTGGGAGTATTCCATATGGATTACGAAGTTCAGTATCACCAGACTGTAGACTATATAGAACGTACTTTCTCCGAAAATCAGGATATTCTGGAAATTTTTCATTGTTGTGTGCCTTTTAAAGTTACAACATGCACATCTATGTTTCAATTATATTGGAGACCATGGGACAATAAATGCCAAGATATTTGGGTTAGGGATATGCCTTCCCGCTGTTTTACGGAGAAAGATTTTAAGTTTTTCAACAATGAGATTTGGGATTATGACTTTCAAAATCAATTTGCAGGATGGCTACGTAAAAGAAAAAAATGCAAAAGTATTTGTTGTCTAGTAGGAATTAGGACACAAGAAAGCTTTAATCGTTGGAGAACTATACATAGCGACAAAAATTTTAGGTATTTATGGAACTATAAATGGACTCATAAAACAGGATGGCGACAATATAATGCATATCCCATATATGACTGGGCTACCACAGATATATGGACGGCGAATGGGCGTTTCGGATGGTTGTACAATCATCTTTACGATCTTTACTACCAAGCCGGAATACCACTCTCTCGACAACGGGTTGCAAGCCCTTTCATTTCTCAAGCCATTCCCACCATTGCTATATACAGAGCAATAGACCCCAATACATGGGGACGTATGATAGGACGAGTCAATGGAGTAGGATGTGCAGGCCTATATGGCAATACGGCGGCAATGGGATGGAGAGGCATAACCTGTCCGCAAGGATTCTCGTGGAAAAAATACATGTATTTTTTATTGGACACACTTCCTAAAGAAACACGTATGAATTATCTGGACAAATTATCAGTAAGTATCAAATTCTGGAGGGAAAAGGGAGGATGTTTGTCAGATAAAACCATAGAAAAGCTGAAAGCCGCCAATATCCCTATTACTGTAGAAGAAACAACTGCCTATCGTACGAGCAAGAAGCCCGTGCGCATGGAATATTTAGATGATATAGATATTGCGGAATTCAGAGAGATTCCTACATATAAACGAATGTGTATTTGTATCATGAAAAATGACCATACATGCAAATATATGGGATTTTCTCAAACAAAACGGGAAAAGGAGATGCGAGAACGCACTATGAACAAATATAAAAATCAGGTAAAATGATAAACAATTTTAGAAGTCCGGTATACTCTGTCAAAGCTATACCTTTAGAGAAAGTAGTAGCCAACAGCTATAACCCTAATATTGTAGCTCCACCGGAAATGCGGTTATTGGAATTATCCATTTGGGAAGACGGATATACAATGCCTTGCGTCTGCTATTACCTGAAAGACAAAGATCAATACGAACTGGTAGATGGTTACCATAGATATATGGTAATGAAAACTTCTCAACGTATATATGAACGGGAACACGGGTTACTGCCGGTAGTGGTAATAGACAAAGATATATCTAACCGTATGGCATCAACCATTCGTCATAACAGAGCACGAGGAGTACACTCTATCGAACTGATGTCGGGTATCGTATCTGAATTAGTCCGGTCAGGTATGTCTGATAGCTGGATTATGGAAAATATAGGAATGGATAAAGATGAATTGCTTCGCCTCAAACAAATATCCGGACTTGCTGAACTATTTGCAGGAAAAGATTTCAGCATGTCTGAAGAATGGCAAGAAGACTAACTACTGATTACAAGGTATTTTTAGCTTTTAAAGGATTTGTATATTAAAAAGTAGACAAAAAAGTATTGGAATGTTTGGAAGAATAGAATAAAATTTCTACCTTTGCGACCACAAAACATGAAGAAATGCACTCTTAGCTCAGTTGGTAGAGCAACTGACTCTTAATCAGTGGGTCCAGGGTTCGAATCCCTGAGGGTGTACGTGAGGCGATTACTTATGTAATTGGACATTATAAAATAAAATATTGTAAATGGAAAATATGGGGATCCAAAGTGAGTTCCGTATTTTCCATTTATAATATTTATTTTGCCGAAGAACTGAGTCTCCGTGAAAAAGAGGCGGATCCTTACTATGTAACCATCTTCTCGTCTTTATTATCTTCACTCCAGACAGTTAATTCACAAGCGATTGTCTCAAAAGTGAAGATGGAGAAATGTGCTCTTTACGGATATAGGAAAGGAGCGGAAAAACTGTCGGAGTTTTCGGAAAGATTCTTAAGAAAGTTTCGGAAAACTCCGGGAGTTTCGGCGGAGCTTCTTAAGAGTTTTTCCTTACACTTTCTTTAATCCCGGCATCGCTCATGCGGTCGGGTTTGTTGCAACGCGGATTTCCAATCCCCGCTTATAATTTCCTGCACGACCAGGCCAGAAGTAACCAATCCAAGGGGTCTTTTATGGGATAATATCACGCCAATGTAGAGTATCAATATTCTCATCCTCATAAGAGTTGATTATATAAGGATGGTTTGTCTTAAATTGAGAATCATCTGCGGAAACATAGAAGTTAATACTGTAGGAGGAATTATCTCCTTTTTCAGGAGATAATCGCGCAATAAAATAAAACAACTTATAGTTTTCATAAAATTCAAGGCATGAAGGATATCCCTGAAAATTCCAAGCCCATACAGTGGACTCTTTATAATTCTGACCGTTAATGGTGGCAGTACCTAAAATTTTATCTTCACCTTTAAGATTTTTTTCGCACCCCCTAAGAAAGGCGACAATAAGAAAATATATAAATAGTTTCTCAAAAATAATCTATATCGCCTCATATCTATATATTAGAATAATATTTGCCTTTTTAATACTTAATATTCAGCGATTGCAAAATAGTACGCATTTTCTCAAAGGTTGTAATGCGGGTGGGGACCAACGGAAGGCGTAATTTATTTTCAATGAATCCCATGGCATTAAGCATTGCCTTGACACCAGCGGGATTGCCGTCAACAAATAACAGGCTAAATAGTTCGGTGAAGCGATGATGTATTTTTAAAGCATTGGCATAATCTCCTTGGAGGGCCAAACGAGTCATGCGACTGAATTCGCGAGGAAAGGCATTGCCAATAACAGAAATCACTCCAACAGCTCCTAATGTAATGAGAGGGAATGTTATACCATCGTCTCCGGAAATGACGTCAAAATTAGCAGGCTTATTCTTTATAATATCATCCATCTGGGTTATATTGCCTGAGGCTTCTTTTATGGCAATCACATTATCAAAATCGCGTGCAATGCGCAAGGTTGTTTCTGCGGTCATATTCACTCCTGTTCGTCCGGGAACGTTGTATAGGACGATGGGCAAATCTGTTGATGTGGCAATAGCTTTATAGTGCTGATATATCCCTTCCTGTGAAGGCTTGTTGTAAAAAGGCACTACTGACAATATGGCATCAACCCCGCTGAAGTCATCGTTTTTTAAACTGTCAACAATGGCTTGGGTATTATTACCACCACATCCCAGTAGAATAGGGATACGTCCATTTACACGTTCAATAACTAACTTTTTGATTTTCTCCTTCTCGTCAGTTGTCAAGGTTGGAGTCTCTGCGGTTGTTCCAAGAACACATAAAAAGTCGGCTCCGTTTTGAATTAAATAATCCACTAAACGTGTAAGTGCTCTATAGTCAACATTTCCATTTTCTTGGAAAGGGGTAATAAGCGCGACTCCCATTCCTCTAAATCTTGTTTGTATCATAAATTTATAATAAATTCGAACTGTTTGGGTTGCAAAAGTACAAAATCATTTCAAAACTCACTCTATGAGTGTCAAGAATTCGTCTTCATTCATGATTTTTATGCCTAATTTCTGCGCTTTTTCCAATTTACTTGGTCCCATGTTATTTCCTGCGAGGATGAAACTTGTTTTAGCAGAAATGCTTCCCACATTTTTTCCTCCATTTTGTTCAATTAAAGCCTTATATTCATCTCGTGAATGGTGGGAGAATACTCCACTTATTACAATGGACTTTCCTTGTAGCTTGTCAGTTTGACCTTGTAAGTCTTCTTGTGAAAGCTGCATGGTCAGTCCTGCCTCTTTTAGACGGTATACAAGCTTTTTGTTTTCTTCGTCAGTAAAGTATAGGATGATACTACGGGCTATTTTTTCACCGATTTCATCAACATGTATTAAATCGTCAAGAGTCGCTTGTTCAAGATTATCCATGTTTTTGAATGCGCGCGCCAGTTTTTTAGCAACAGTTTCCCCTACGAAGCGGATGCCTAAAGCAAAAAGGACTCTTTCGAATGGAATGTTTTTGGAGTTTTCAATACCACGAATGATATTTTCCGCTGATTTATTTCCCATTCTTTCGAGTTTGCTTATTTGAGAGGCTTCTAATTTATATAAATCTGCCGTATTTTTGATAAACCCTTCCTGATAAAACTGGTCGACGGTCTCAGGGCCTAATCCGTCTATATTCATGGCTCTTCTGCTAATAAAGTGTTCAATTTTACCTTTTATCTGAGGAGGACAGGCCGTTTCGTTAGGACAATAATGGGCGGCTTCTCCTTCATAACGTATCAGTTTGCTTCCGCATTCAGGACAATGGGTGATAAATTTTATCTTTTCACCGATTAATATGCGCGCGTCTTTATCCACACCTGTAATCTTAGGGATGATTTCTCCTCCTTTTTCTACATAGACCATGTCTCCTATGTGTAAATCAAGCCCTTCAATGATATCTGCGTTATGTAGGGAAGCTCGTTTTACAATGGTTCCTGACAGTTGTATTGGATCTAAGTTCGCAACAGGAGTAATGGCACCTGTGCGCCCTACTTGATAGCTGATAGAATTTAATCGGGTGAGTGCTCTTTCTGCTTGGAACTTATAAGCAATTGCCCAACGTGGAGATTTTGCGGTTAATCCCAAGCTTCGTTGTTGCCTCAATGAATTGATTTTCAATACAATGCCATCAGTTGCCACGGGGAGGTTTTTTCTTTCTGTATTCCAATAATTTATGAAATCAAATATTTCTTGTAGGGTTTTGCATTTGCGCATAATATTTGAAACTTTGAAGCCCCATTGTTCGGCCTGTTTCAGATTCTCATAATGTCCATCATTAGGTAAATTCTCTCCTAATAAATAATAGAGATATGCGTCTAATTTACGGGAAGCTACAATCGCCGAATTTTGTAATTTTAAAGTTCCAGACGCTGCATTTCTAGGATTGGCAAAGAGCGGTTCCTCATTTTTTTCTCGTTCTTTATTCAGCTCTTCGAAAACAGTCCATGGCATTAGGATTTCTCCTCTAATTTCAAAATTATCTGGATAGTCGTTCCCATGTAAGATGAGGGGTATACTTCTGATTGTTTTGACATTATCTGTCACATCATCTCCTTTTTCTCCATCTCCTCTTGTGACTGCTCTTATCAGTTTTCCATGTTCGTAGGTGAGTGAAATGGAAGTTCCGTCATATTTCATTTCGCAACAAACTTCAAAATCCTCTCCTTCCAGCCCTTTTCGTATACGCTCATAAAAATCTGTTACGTCTGTTTCCGAATAAGTGTTTGCTAAAGACAGCATGGGATATTTATGGACTACTTGTATGAAGTTTTTATTAATATCGCTACCTACACGTATTGTTGGTGACGTTTTGTCAAAATGTTCCGGATGTTTTTTTTCTAACTCCTGTAATTCACGCATCATTCGATCGAATTCCATGTCGCTGATTTCAGGAGAATTAAGTATATAGTATTTATAATTATGTAGGTGAAGCTCTTCACGTAGAGAGTCAATTCTTTCAATATCAGTCATATTCTTTAATTTCTTTTGAGGAACAAAATTAATATATTTTCGTTTGATACCTGTTTCGAAAAAACGTTTCTTGTTATTTCTTTCACAAAAATAGTCATTTTCTTCGGCCAAAGTTTACTATTTTTGCAAAAAATAATTCCGATATGAGAATTGATATTATAACTGTTTTACCCGAAATGATTCAAGGTTTCTTTAACTGTTCCATTATGAGTCGGGCACAAAAGAAAGGGCTAGCAAAAATTTGTATACATAATCTCCGTGACTATACATTGGATAAACATAAGCGTGTGGATGATTATCCCTATGGAGGATGTGCAGGAATGGTAATGCAGATAGAACCGATAGACCGATGTATTTCAGAGTTGAAAGCAGAGCGGCAGTATGACGAAGTGCTTTTTATGACACCTGATGGAGAACAATTTGACCAAAGAATAGCTAATACATTATCTTTGAGTCAGAATTTGATTGTCCTGTGTGGTCATTTTAAAGGAATTGATTACCGGATACGAGAACATTTTATTACAAAAGAAATCAGTATCGGTGATTATGTTTTGACTGGTGGGGAGTTGGCGGCGGCTGTGATTGTAGACGCTATCGTACGTATTATCCCAGGTGTTATTTCTGATGAACAGTCTGCGTTGTCCGATTCATTTCAAGACAACTTGTTGGCACCTCCAGTATATACTCGTCCTGCGGAGTACAAGGGTTGGAAGGTTCCAGATATTCTGTTATCCGGTCATGAAAAAAATATTCGTGATTGGGAATTGGAGCAGGCTTTAGAGCGTACCAAGCGTTTGCGTCCGGATCTGTTGGAAGAAAAATAGAGTTTGCTTTGTGCCTGTATATTTAACCGGTATTTTTTCTACTTTTGCATATATTATTTTTTAGGATAAATAGGTATGGAATCTGTTCATAAAATCAATAAAGTTGAAGTGCGTAATTTGCAAATTGAAGATTATGTACAATTAGCCCAATCGTTTACACGTGTATATGCAGATAAAGATGTCTTTTGGACACATCAGCAGATAGAAACTTTAATCCGCATATTTCCTGAAGGACAAGTTGTAACAGTGGTGGATGGCAAAATAGTAGGTTGTGCTCTTTCCATTATCGTTGACTATGAGATGGTGAAAGGTGATCATACATATGCTAAAGTCACAGGAAATGAAACCTTTGACACTCACAATTCCAAAGGCAATATTTTATATGAATTGAAAATAAAAAACAGGTAAATATATGCTTCTTATATTATCAATTTCGGGTGCATTGGCTATCGGTTTTCTTATCGGACTGATATATGGCAAAAACGGACAAAAAAGTTTACAAAAAGCCTTGTCTGAGGCTCAGTTGGAGGTGACTCGCCAGCAAACATTGCTAATGGCGCAACACACACAATATGATAAAGAATTGGAAATGCAAAAACAGAATCATGTTTTGTTGATGCGTGCGGAACAAGAAAAGGCCGACAAGCAAATGGAAGCTATGAAAGCCGGATTTGAAACCGAACGAAAAGCGTTGAAAGAAATAAATGAGCAATGCAGACGCTCGGAAGAGGACATGAAAGTAAAAACAGAACTTCTGAAAAAAGAATTTCAAAACCTTGCCAACCAGATATTGGAAGATAAATCTAGTTCCCTGAAGACAAGCAATAAGGAACAACTGGATGCGGTACTTGCTCCCTTAAAAGAAAATATTGACAAATTAGGAAAATCGGTTCAGGATAATCGGATTACAAGTGCCCATTATAAAGAATCCATTGAATATGCCATTAAAGGATTGATGGAAAAAACAGAGAAAATTGGAAATGATGCTGTAAACTTAACCAGAGCTTTGAAAGCAAATCCCAAAATACAAGGAGATTGGGGCGAGATGATTTTGGAACGTATGTTAGAGGAGTCCGGTTTAAGGAAAGGAGAAGAGTACTTTATTCAGGAGAATTGCGTAACGGAGGAGGGGAAGAATGTAAGGCCTGATGTGATTATCCGTTTCCCGGAAAAACGTAGCATTATCATTGACTCCAAGGTATCACTGACAGCTTATGTCAATTATATAAGTGCAGAGACTGCCACAGAAAAAGAAATCGCATTGGCTTCTCATCTTATGTCGATACGAGAACATGTCAATGAACTGGCTGCTAAAGATTATTCAAAAGCCGTGGAGGGTTCCATTGGTTATGTACTGATGTTTGTTCCTAATGAAGGTTCCTATATTGCGGCTGTCGAAGGGGATAACGATTTGCTTAATTATGCTTACAAGAGGCGTATCATAGTTATCAGTCCCTCTAATTTAATGATGGCTCTCCAGTTAGCATATAATTTATGGCAAAGCGAAAAGCAATCTCGTAACGTAGAAGAAATCATTAAAAGAGGTAATCTTTTGTATGAGAAGTTTGTAACATTTGTCAATATTTTCGAGAAAATAGGGGATCGTTTGGAAGATACCCGTAAGCAATATGATTTAGCTTTAGGTACATTGGCACGGGGAAATGGAAACCTAATAAACAGCTTGGGGAAGATGAAACAATTAGGATTGACTCCTAAAAAGGAAATCTCGTCTACCATGCAAAATAAAGTGGAAGAAGAAACAGAATGAATGAAATCCTGTTTCTGCATTATTTGTGTGTTTTTATATTTTATGAATATTCTTAATCAAGGTAGGGAATAATTCATTACTTTTGTAGCAAAGTAACTAATTATACCTTAAAACTAACAAATATTTTTATGCGATACAATGAAATTGGTAAAACCGGAATGAAAGTTTCGAATTTGAGTTTCGGCGCTTCTTCATTAGGAGGAGTCTTTCGTAATATTAATGAGGGACAAGCATTAGATGCCGTATATGCGGCAGTGGATCATGGAATGAACTTTATAGATGTTTCTCCTTATTACGGGCATTATAAAGCTGAAACTGTATTAGGCAAAGCATTACTCCAAATACCTCGTGATAAATATTATCTTTCCACTAAAGTTGGCCGGTATGGCAAAGATGGAGTGAACACTTGGGATTATTCAGCGAAGCGTGCAAAGGAGAGTGTCTATGAAAGTATGGAGCGTCTGCATGTGGATTATATTGACTTGATTAATGTACATGACATTGAATTTGCTGACCGCTATTACAGTCTCGATGTAGTGATAAATGAAACATTGCCCGCTTTGTGTGAACTTCGTGATGAAGGAATCGTGAAACATGTCGGTATTACAGACCTGCAACTTGAGAACATAGAGTGGGTGGTAAATAGAGTTCCGGAAGGTACGGTGGAAAGTGTCCTGAATTTCTGCCATTATTGTTTGAATGACGATAAGTTGGCGGATTATCTGGATTTGCTGGGATCGAAAGGGATTGGTGTCATCAATGCTTCTCCTCTTTCTATGGGTTTGCTTTCCAAGCGTGGTGTTCCGGCATGGCATCCGGCACCTCAAGAATTGGTTGAAGCATGTCAAAAGGCAGTCGCGCATTGTGAAGAAAAGGGTTATCCTATTGAAAAATTAGCTATTCAATTTTCGGTTAGCAATCCGAGGATTGCTACAACTCTCTTCAGTTCCGCCAATCCTGATAATGTTATAAAGAATATTGAATATGCGGAGGCTCCCATTGACTGGAATCTGGTGAAAGAAGTACAAGATATTATTGGAGACCAAAAGCGGGTAAGCTGGGCCAATTCTTAAAAAGAAAAGGAATATGGATTTTCATATAATTGATGCCCACTCGCATCTTTGGCTTAAGCAAGATACAGTTGTAAACGGACTTCCCATCAGAACATTGAAGAATGGTCGTTCGGAGTTTATGGGAGAAATTCGTCAGATGGTTCCTCCGTTCATGATTGATGGAAAAAATAGTGCCGAAGTTTTCCTTTCCAATATGGATTATGCCCAAGTCTCGGCGGCTGTTGTGACGCAAGAGTTCATTGATGGAATACAAAACGATTATTTATGGGAAGTGCGACAAGCTTATCCTGATCGTTTTTTTGTATGTGGTATGTGCGAATTTCGGGAACCCGGATATTTTGAACAAGCCAAAAGACTTGTTGAGAAGGGGTTTAAGGCTATCAAAATCCCTGCTCATCGTTTGTTTCTTCCCGAAGGTCGGATTTATCTGACTGCTCCCGAAATGATGGAAATGTTTAAATGGATGGAAAAAGAAGGCGTTATGCTTTCCATAGATTTGGCAGATGGTGATTTACAAGTAGGTGAAATGCGGGAAGTGATAGCTGAATGTCCGTCGTTACATATAGCTGTCGGGCATTTCGGGATGGTTACGACTCATGGGTGGTTAGAGCAAATCAAATTGGCTCGGAATCCTCATGTAATGATTGAATCCGGAGGAATTACTTGGCTGTTTAATGATGAGTTCTACCCGTTTAAAGGGGCAATCAGAGCCATAAGAGAAGCCGCGGATATGGTTGGAATGGAAAAACTGATGTGGGGGTCGGATTATCCCCGTACCATTACCGCCATTACTTATAAAATGTCGTATGACTTTGTTTGTAAGTCTGTAGAACTGAAGGAGGAAGAGAAGGCATTGTTCTTGGGGAAAAATGCGGCGCGTTTTTATGGATTCAAAAATTTGGTTGATTTGCCATACATTAAAAATATGTCAGAATAAAGAAGATGTATTATCGGTTATGAATGGTGAACAATGGACAGATAGGATTTCTGGACAGAATATTAATTAAATCATATATTTATTTGGAAAATAATGAAAGCAATTCAAATTACAGCTCCCTCTGAAATGAGGGTGGTGGAAGTAGAGAAACCCGTATTGAAAAGCGGGGAAATATTGTTAAAGATAAAATATGTAGGTTTTTGCGGTTCAGACCTGAATACTTTTTTAGGCAGAAACCCGATGGTCAGATTACCCATTATTCCAGGGCACGAAGTGGGAGCGGTTATAGAAGAAATAGGGGAAAATGTTCCGGCAGGCTTTGTGAAAGGCATGTCGGTTACATTGAATCCTTATACAAATTGCGGTAAGTGCGCGTCTTGTCGCAATGGCCGTGTAAATGCATGCGAACATAATGAAACTTTTGGCGTGCAACGAAATGGATCCATGTGCGAATATTTGGCTTTGCCGTGGCAGAAAGTCATTCCGGCCACTCATATCTCTCCAAGAGATTGCGCCTTGATTGAGCCGATGAGTGTAGGCTTCCATGCTGTATCCAGAGCACAAGTTACCGACATTGATACGGTTTTGGTTATCGGATGTGGAATGATAGGAATGGGAGCCATTGTCAGAGCAGCTTTGAGAGGAGCTACGGTTATAGCAATGGATTTGGATGATGAGAAATTGGCTTTAGCTAAAAAGGTAGGAGCTACTTACGCCATTAATTCAAAGACTGAAGAGATACATGCCAAGTTACTTGAATATACAGAAGGATTAGGGCCGGATGTCGTAGTGGAGGCGGTTGGAAGTCCTGTCACATACGTGACGGCAGTCGATGAAGTCGCTTTTACGGGCAGGGTCGTATGTATCGGATATGCGAAAACGGATATTTCTTTTCAGACAAAACTGTTTGTACAAAAGGAAATAGATATTAGAGGTTCTCGTAATGCATTGCCTGCTGATTTCAGAGCTGTGATTCGTTATATCAATAAGGGGACTTGTCCGGTTGATGAGTTGATAACGAAGATAGTTGAACCGGAAAGAGCATTGGAGGCTATGCAGGAATGGGCAGCAGCGCCGGGAAAAGTATTCCGCATTCTGGTGAAGTTCTAGTTAAGTAAAGAAAATAAAATTCAAGGAGCCGTTGCTGCGATTAATATAGGGCCAAAACGGTTTCTTGAATTTACCTTTTACGTCCCGTTATCTCAATGCCTCTTTCATCCATTGAATATCACGCAGGCAATCTTTGCCCCAATACTTATATTCCAAAAGCAAGCATATATGTTAATATACAATACAACCTATCAGATGGGCACAGAAGATGCCCGAAATTTTGTTATATGGATGAGTGAATGCTATATCCCTCAAGTTGAACTGGACGGGCGTTTAAAAAATCCCCGTTTATTGCGTATTCTCAGTCATAAGGAACCTGAAACGGAATGCTTTTCCGTACAGTGGGAAATAGAAGATTCCGCGACACTCCATAAATGGCATACGGAGCAGGGTATGAGCTTAAATGATGAATTGAATAAGGTATTTAAAGATAAAGTAGTGGGATTTCCCACATTGATGGAGGTTATCAAGTGATACAACCCGTTAAAGAAAAAATAATTTTGGGCATAGACCCAGGAACAACCATAATGGGATATGGAATACTGAAAATCACAGGTGTTCATCCGGAACTTGTAACCATGGGGGTAATAGATTTACGTAAGTATGCAAACCATTACTTGAAACTGAAGCGTATTTATGAGCGCGTTATAGGTATTATTGAGGCATATCTTCCTGATGAATTGGCTATTGAGGCTCCCTTTTTTGGTAAGAATGTACAATCGATGCTGAAGTTGGGAAGGGCACAAGGAGTAGCTATGGCGGCAGCTTTAAGTCGGGATATACCTATTACCGAATACGCTCCTTTGAAAATAAAAATGGCTCTGACCGGAAATGGCCAGGCAAGTAAGGGACAAGTTGCAGACATGCTCAAACGGATTCTTAAGATACCGGAAGAATCCATGTTGCCTTATATGGATGCAACAGACGGGCTTGCTGCGGCATATTGTCATTATTTACAGGCCGGGCGAATATCTTCGGATAAACCGTATCACGGCTGGAAAGACTTCATTGCCAAGAATCCTGATAAAGTAAGTCAATAAATAAGCATTCGAAGATAAAGGATATATCAAAGTTTACTTGACTTCTGTTATTCTCAATAATAAATAGGGCTTGCCGGGAAGTTTTACCCTCCCGAACTTTTTGTCAAAAATACGATAATGTGTCGGAGTTCCGGTCTCGAAGATGGTAGGGCATTCTGTAATGGTCATGTTCCAAGTGTCCAATATCTCCACTTTGAACCGTGTCCCTTCTTTTAAACGGGGATATACCGCGTTTTTTAATGGCAAATTGAACTCCCATTCCGGCTTTATCTCTTTTCCAAGGTATACAAGTATATAATTTTCTCCAGCGGTAGAAGTATAAGGATCCCAACTGCTGTCACACAACTGAAGCGGATTGGGTAACGCGTCCAGGACTTCACGCATGAAACCGATTCTTTTCCATGATTCACCTTGGAAAGTTCCGCCTACCGCCAAAAAGTCCTTTGAATAATCATCGGGACTATCCATGTAACATTCCGAATGGCCTACATACGTGCCGCTCATTGTTCCCTGCCACATACGGTACAACATTTCTTCTCCGCTTAAGCTTCCCCAGCGATTGTCCATATTGCCCTCATAGCAGACTTCATCAAAGATAACAGGCTTTTTGTAGATATTCCTCACAATGGCGGCCCCTCCATGAATTTCTACCGGCGCCTGATCTTGTACGCTGGCATGTGTGTATTCGGGTATCCAATATTTGTAATATTGGGCTGTATTGCTATGAATGGAACACAGATGGGAATACGGGTCATTCTCTACTACAGTGCGGGTAAATACGTCCCAATCTTCTGGCTGGCGCATTCTCAAAAAATCATATTCGTTGGCTAATGACCACCATACATTACGGAAAGAGCTCAATCGGGCAATGGCGTATTTCAGATAACGGACATTTGCCTCCATAGGCATCCGGTCAAATCCCCATCGTCCCTCGTCATAGGGATGAAACAAAATCAGGTCGGCTTCTACGCCGATATCCGACAATTGCCGTATGCATTTCTCCACATGAGTGAAATAGGATGGATTGAAACGGGTATAATCCCACTCATATATAGGCTTGCCTGCTTCATCTTTTTTTACGCTTTTTATCTCAAAAGGAAAACGTTCCGGTTCGGGATAATCTTTGTCGAAATTCTGTACAAAAAGCAACATTCTTATTTTATTGAATCTGGAAAATGCCAATGATTTGACAGTGGTTTCCGGCATATCCCCTGCAATGTGCATCCAGTCGTATGAGGTTGTTCCTACCGGATAGTAACGTTTTCCGTCTGCATACTTAAAATGGTAAGTGCCATCTACTACCACCGGCCCATGATTCTCACCCGTCGGGGCCACACATTGCAAAGTCCCATTCACACCGTTCAACGCCTCCACTGTACTTTGCGTCGTATAGGTCCATTTACCTTGTTTGACCGGCATAAAACGGATTTTGAACGTATCGTTTCCATCATAAAATCCCCGGACTGTGATGGTTGTATCCGGTCCTTCGAAAGTAGCGGTTAATTCCGTGTCGAAAGGGTTCCCCTTTACTTTTGCCTGCAAAGGGACTTCATACCGTTCCCAACATTCCACCTTTTCCTGTGCGGATGCGGTCCATGTTCCTAGGCAACATAAAGCGAGTAAGCAGTAATTAAGTTTCATAAGACTATGTTCGTATTAGTAATTTTTCATAATATGGACACAAAGATATGCAAAATATTAAATAACCCTCTTTCGGAACCATAGAAAATGAGGTGTGAGAATTCCCCTTTCCTTGCAAAAAAGAGCTCTTGAATTGAAATACCAGATAGTGTCAGTCTTTTTATGCTGTCATTATTTCCTTTTTTCTTACTTTTGTTCAATTTTGATATTGAAGACAAACATGAGATCTTGTTTGGAGCGGAATCACCGGCATGTTCAGCTGTTTGGCCAGCGTCTTGGCCTTGCGGCTGGTCTCGGCTACTTCCTGTTCCCGTGCGCGTCCGGCTCGCTCCGTCCGGTTGGGAACCGGCGATTCCATAGACAGGAGGCATCCCCCGTAGCGGTTGTCTCGACAAGACGATAAAGCCTCCGTATCTTGTTGATTTGCAGGATTTTGTTTTCTTTTTCATGGTCGTATGTGTTTTGAAAGATGAATAAATGTTTTTTACCTCAAACGAAAAACGCAACG
>CANQSM010000025.1 GCA_947626525.1 uncultured Phocaeicola sp.
GATACACATTCCCTCGTGAATGTGCCTAAAGCAGGATATTATGACACACAGAGCAAGCTTAGGGTGTTAAATAGCGAATTAATGACTAAACCTACTCAACTTTATTCGTATCCAGTACAACCAAATGAACTTGTACACACAGTTGTGCATGATTGCTTTATAGTTGTTGTTGTAGCCGCTGAAGGCATCGTATGGACGTGCAATCTTTTTGGCACTAATCTTGGAAGACACACATTTCTGGGCGTAGCTACGCAGACATGGGTTGGTGTTCCAAAAGGTGCGATTATTACTTCTAATCTGTACATCGGTACAGGCTATGGAGTACTAGAGATTGTATAATCTAATGTGCACTGTCCTAGTTGCATATGCAGCTCCCTCTTGTCCCACCCGAATTTCCTGACCTGTGTAAGTGCCACCATTAACAACATTATTAGTACTATTATTATTGCCGACATCATATTTCGTGTAGAACCGTGCAAGCCATTTATTTGCAGGCAATGTAAGCCATGAACTAGTAATACCTGTTTGCAATGTCACCGACATGTCAATCATTATTTCGCCAGGAACAGTCATTAATTTCGCTATTTAACACACAAAAAACCATAAAAGGAGGTCAAGAAAACAATGAACATAAAAGAAACATTCATAAACAGCGTTACGCTAAAAATGCAGCCAACTCTTGATTGCCACGACTTGTCAATTCTGCAAAACGCGCTTTCAGACCTCCTTGCGGATTATGACTTAACGCCGCGCAGAGATTTACCTTCGACAGATGTAGCGGACAACATTGAAATACTCAAGCATTTCCTGACGGCAAAGAAAATAGAGGGACTATCGCAGAACACACTAAAGCTTTACCTATACCACATAAACAAATTCTTCAACTACTCAAGGCAGGACATAAAAACAGCGGACACTAACGACATACGGCGGTATTTAGGGCATTTAGGGATAAAAGGCTCAAACTCATACGTAGACGACGCGAGGCGCATACTCAACAGCTTTTTCACATTCTGCGAGAATGAAGAATACATAATCAGAAATCCTTGCAGGAAAATCAGCAGGATAAAGCAGGAAAAGAAAATGGAAAAACCCTATTCTGATATGGAGATTGAGCTTTTGCGTGAAGCCTGCGTGACGCTTAGGGAAAAAGCACTTGTGAGCTTCCTGCTTAGTACAGGCTGTAGGCGCGACGAGGTACGGAAGATAAGGGTTGCGGACATAGATTTTGGCGAAAGGTCAGTGCTGATACATGGCAAAGGCGGTAAAGACAGGGTAGTCTACTTTTCGGCAAAATGTGAGCTGTGCCTAAAGGATTATCTAAAATCACGCGCCATAAAAAGCAGTTCGGAATATTTGTTCTGCTCCGAAAGAAAGCCATACGGTCAGCTAAGCAACGGCGGTCTTGCAAGGATAGCAAAAGGCATAGGGCGGCGCGCAAATGTCGGGAATGTCCATTTGCACAGGTTCAGAAAGTGGTTTGGCACGCATATGGCAGACAGAGGCGTGCTTTTGCAGGACTTAAAAGAAATGATGGGACACTCAAAACTTGACACCACGAACACGTACTATGTATACGCAAACACTGACAGGATTAGAACGGCACACAAAAGAAATGCAGTTTAAGAAAATTTGAAGGAGGTATATCAAAAATGTATCAAGTAATCATACTTTACAATGAGGAGAACACCCACAGCTACTATCAGCACTACTACTTGTCGGACAACACAGAGCTAGGCAACATCACCTGCGACGAGTTACCGCCCTATCAGGACATAAACAAGGCGCGTGCCTGCTATTGGGACTTTGACAATCAGCAGTGGATTTACGACGAGGAAATGTACCAAAAGATACTTGCGGAAAACGCCCAAAGGGAAGCCGAGGAAGAGGAGCGTCGCAGGCAGCAGGAAGCCCAGCCGACTATTGAGGAGTTGTCGGAGGCGGTTATGGAGTTGGCAAATGGGCAGTCTGACCTTGAGGACGCAATAACGGAACTTGCAGGACTGTTGGCAGGAGAATAATAAGGAGGGTAAAGCTATGGCAAAGATTTATTACAAGCGCATTATCGCGGAGTTAATGACAATCGACGACGTACCGTCAAAATGGCGCGCGGCGGTTGAGGCTATGTTAGCAGAAGATGAGAGGTGAGAATATGTCAAAAACAGGCGCAGATGTTTCAAAATGGAACAAAATCAACAACTACACAGAAGTTAAAAACGCAGGGCTGGACTTTGCAATCGTCAAGGTAATCAACCAGTCCAACAAAGCGGACAGCCTATTTAACACGCATGTATCAGGCTTTAACAGCGTCGGCATACCGATTATTGGCGGCTATACATACAGCTATGCGAACACAACGGAGAAAGCCAAGAAATCAGCAGACGCGTTTGTAAGTATCGGCGCGCCAAAGGGCATTGATACAATGTGGCTTGATTTGGAGGATAACGCAGTTAAGGGGCTTGGCTCAAAGATTGTTGACATAATCAACATTTACCGCGATACGGCAAAGAGTGCAAGTATGGACTTTGGCATATACACAGGCTTATCCTACTATAAACCATATTTAAAGCCCTACATCAAGCAGATTGAGGGCATACCCATATGGTGGGCGCGTTACCCGTATGTCAAGGACTTCAAAATCTCAACCGCAGTACCAGACACAAAGTATCTGCCTACAGATTTTGCAGTGAGTGGTTGGCAATATACCTCAAAGGGCGTAGTATCGGGCATTAGCGGATATGTTGACCTTAATGTGTGGTATGACAGCGAACCATTCGACAATACGGCAGAGCAGGAAATACCTATTGAGAGCAATCCATTCACAGAACCGATAATGACCGTAAGATACGGCGCAAAGGGCAACGACGCAAGCTATGTACAGTGGTATTGTTGGCGGTTTGGCTGCTTTATGGACAGCAACGGACAGCCGATTATCGACACTAAGGAAATTGACGGTATCTTTGGCGCAAAGACGCAGAACGCCGTCAAGGAAGTACAGCGCAGGCTTGGAATGGCACAGACAGGTGAAGTGTCTGCCATTGACAGGGCAGTGTGGAAGAAATTGCTCTAATCTAAAAATCAAAAGAGGGCGGTGCAACAACCGCCCCTTTATCTCATATCATCTAATTTTCTCAACGCGGATTTTGTATTTTACGCCGTCTTTTTCAACGATTATCGTACTGATGTAGTCCTCAAATGTACGCGGTTCAAATACATCTTCAATATCAAACTCGCTGTTGTCACATATCTTCTTTATGGTGGACAGCTTGACATCATCTTTCTTGCAGTCTATAATATGTCTTAGTTCATCTCTTGATATTTCACATATATCTGCAAAGTATGTAAAAGTGCAGTTTCTCTTATTCACCTCCCTTAAAATCAGTTCTGACAGCTTTCTAAAATATCTTTTCATTTTTGTTTTTGCGCATAATGCACACTCCAAACAGCCCTTATTTGAAAAATGCAGTTTGCGCTACTCCTTTCCTTTTGCTCTAAAATAATAATTGCCATACACACAAAGCATATGGCACGAGTTCGGGCTTTGGGAGTGGGGTGTTTTTCGCAAATTTCGCCCCACTCCCACACTCAAAAACCAATTTTAACAAAAGTAAAAAGCTTGTAAAGCCCGAAAATACCGTATTTTTAAGGGGTTATGCAGAATATGGACAAAAATGTGCAGAATGAGGACAGATTTAATGAAAAAGAACACTACAGGAAGAAAATAATTGAAATGGTAAACGGAATTAATAACAGAAGTATCTTAGAATACTTGGAAACATTCATAAGGCTATACATAGAAAAGTGGGGCTAATCTGCCCCACTCTCTTTAATTGAAAGCATTGTGTCGATCAGCGACATAACTATTTTCTTGTCACGCTCTTTTAAAAGCGAAAACTTTTCCAAATAAGCTATATCTTTCTTAGCACTTTCAGAGGATTGTTCTTTCCGCATTTCTACATCAAAGCCCACTAGCCAAACAGGGTTGACATTCAAAACTTTTCCCATTTTACCGCTACTAATATTTGACGGTGCGTGAGTGCCGTTTATATACTGGCTTATAGAAGATTTACTTACGCCTGACTTTTCGGACAGCTCTTGTTGGCTTATGCCTGCATTATCAAGTGCCATTTGTAGCCTTTTTGCGGTTAATTCGTATTTCATTTGTAACCTCCTTTCTTGCTTTCTGTCTACATAATACACCAAAATAGTTAAACTTTCAAGCATAAAGTTAAACTTTTTTTAACTTTCCATTGACAACAGAGTTAAACGGTGTTAAACTGGTAAATAGATAAGGAAAGGAGGGAAACGAAATGCCTTATACTTACAACAAATTAAGGGGGCGTATTATTGAAATATATGGTACGCAGAGCAAGTTTGCGGAGAAATTAGGGGTTTCCAAGAACTCCGTTTCTAAGAAGATGAATTGTCAGACCGAGTTTTCACAGGCTGATATTATACGGTGGTCTACGCTGTTAAATGTACAAAAAGATGAGTATGGTGATTATTTTTTTACCTAAAAAGTTAAACGAAGTTAAACTATAATTATAGGAGGTGTAACAATGGCAACGAATAATTTTAAAACAGACAAGAAATCTCTTGAAGATATAGGAATATTTCTTACGGATGAGCAATATGACGATTTATGCAATATAAATATTCTTATGCAGACAGAAGAAAACAAGATACCCGTTTACCATATTTTGCTTTTACTGAAAACATTAAATCTTTTGCCCGCAACAGCAGAAAAGAGCAAAGGCGACAGTGACAAAAGTGTATTAACCATTGAAGAATATAAGGAAATATTCAAAAAGAAATTCGGGTGCGTGGTATGAGACTTAGGCGTGATATTGCAGGAGGTGTGAAATGAACGATAAAGATGTAAAAGAAATTCTCTACCAACAGTTGCAGCTATTGGCAGAGAAATCTAAAGAGTGTGTTCCAGTAAAAGACGGATATTACCCTGGATTAATAGAATATTCTAGGGCGATGAGTGAAATATCAAATTCTTATTTTCGTCTTTTATCGCTTGAATGCAAAGGCTGATTTCATCAAGGCTTCGGCTAGACCTAGCGAGAAGTGCGACGGCGCAGTAACCTTCATTTTTTATGTACCATTCGCATTCGTCGCCGAGGCACGACTGAAAATCATTCAAAGGACATCTCATAGTTACACCTCCCTTCAAGGGAGATTATAACACAAACGGATTTAACAGGAAATATCAAACGAAAGGGGTTGAGAAGATGAATGATTGGAAACATGTATATGTTTTACTTTCAGAAAATGGGAATGTAAAAATTGGTGTTAGTAAAAATGTTATGAAAAGGATAAAAGCTATCGAGGGAGCGTCAGGATATAAAATTTGCGATTTTTTTATTACAGAAAAATGTTCCAATGCTTATGAAATAGAAAATGAATTGCATAAAACTTTTTCTGGAAAAAAGCTTTATGGAGAATGGTTTTACATTGATTTTAAAAAAGCCATTAAAGAAACAAGAGAGGTATATGAAAGACTTTCAGAATTTACATATGAAAAAGAGAGTGAGAGTACAAAGACAATAGAATTTTTAAAAAGTCTTTATGGAACTGTACCACTTGAAAATGGATTTTTAGAAGAATTTATGGAAATGGCTATTGAGCTAGGCGAAAAGATGAAAATTATTAAGGAGTTGAGGTCAAAGCTATGAACGATTTGCAGATTTTTGAAAGTTCAGAATTTGGCAGTATAAGGACTATAGAAATCAATGGCGAGCCTTGGTTTGTAGGGAAAGATGTTGCTGAAATACTTGGATATTCAAATCCGTCAGAGGCAATTTCAGAACATGTTGACAATGAGGACAAACTCAATAGCAAAACGCTATCGAGTTTTGAATTGAATTTAGGACAGCGTGGCGGTTGGCTTATCAATGAAAGCGGACTATATTCATTAATTCTTTCAAGCAAATTGCCAAACGCTAAACAATTTAAACATTGGGTAACAAATGAAGTTTTACCCTCAATCCGTAAGCACGGTTTATATGCCGTTGATGAATTGCTTAATAATCCTGAATTTGCAATCAAGGCATTTACGGCTTTAAAGGAAGAAAGAGAAAAGAGAGCCATTGCAGAGCAGAAAATCATAGAGCAAAAGCCCCTAGTAGATTTTGCAATGCATGTATCTCAAGCCAAAGACACTATTGATATGGAAGAAATGGCGAAAGTCGCAAATGACGAACATATTAATATAGGAAGAAACAGGCTTATCAAGTGGCTTAAAGAAAAGAGGGTATTGCAGGACAACCGAACGCCATACCAAAGCTACATTGACCGAGGATATTTTCAAGTCGTTGAGGTAAAGAAAGATACAACATACGGCAAGAGGGCATTCCTAAAGACAGTCGTGACAGGTAAAGGGCAGATATGGATTGTGGAAAAGCTAAGGGCTGAATATGGAGGGGCGACAAGAAAGGACGTAAGCAGTCTATGAAAATCAAAAAAACAATAATCGGCATAATGTTGGTAGCCTTGCTAAATCCGCATACAGTACACGCTGATGAAACGCCTACAGAGCCGTTTGAAATCCTCACGACGGCTTATTATCAAGGAAAGATAACTTGCACAGGCGTACCAGTCAGAGAGGGCATTTGTGCCGTCAAAAAGTCTTGGGTAGGCAAGACGGCTTTAATCTACGCCGACAATGACGGCGAAATAGGGGAACTGATAGGTATTTATGAATGCCTTGATACAGGTTTTGGCGGTGACGCGGACGGCGACGGCATAGGGAGTATTCAAGAGGGAAAAGCAGTTGATGTATATTTCCCAACATTAGACAAGTGCAGGGATTATATGAAGTTGACAGGTGGTAAGGTCTTTATACAACTCGTTGACGCGGAGGGCTAACAATGAAAGTTGCAGTAATTACAAGCTTGATAATCGCATTATTGTACGGTTTGAGTAAGGCGTTAGAAATGCTGATATGGCGAGGCTTGGACAGATTTTATTGAAAAGGGGTGATGAGCAGTGTATGTAAATCCATTTTGGCTAGGCGTAGGGGCTACGCTGTTAGCGGAATTTATCGGATTGACGGTCTACGCCGTTATCAGCAACAAAAAGAAATAGGGGGATTGCGGTAGTGAAACAAGCTAAAAGGCTTACTAGGGCGCAAAAGGAATGTTTGTCAGCACACCACTTAAACCCTGATAATTGGGCGTTGGTTGCTGAAATGGAATTTTATTTGAAGATAATCAACAAAGCGAACGGAAAGACCAAAACAGTAGACAAATTCATTAGAGAAAGGAGATGAGAGAAATGAATGTAACGATACAGGAGTGCTTAGACAGGTATGAGAATGGCGAAGTAGCCATTATCTATGACGGACAAGTTATCAGTTTTGAAAAAGAAAATGACGCTCTACCCACGGCTAAATAGGATAGCGTCATTCTCAAATAGCTAGATTAAGCTATTTCTATGCTTAGTTTAGCTCAAAACAAAGAAAATGTCAAGAAAAAAGTTAGGAGATAGCACAAATGGAAGAAAATATCATAAAAGCAATGGAATGTACTATGGAAGATTTTCTACAGAAGATAAAGAGCGAGCCAATATTCCAAATATACGAAAAAGCCGTTCTTAAAAATGAAAATGATACAAACAAACTGTTACAAGGTGCTGTAGGGCTGTTATGTTTAGCAGATAGGGAATTAAATATGATGTCAATTCATCTTGGCGCTGATTTACTGTTTTCTATCGTAGACCAACGGCTAAGAAATGAAATTATGGAAAAGGAGTGTACAAATGGAAAGACTGATTGAGAGTAACCAAATAACATTAACAGGCACTATCGACAGTGCTTTTGCCTACAGCCACGACATATACGGCGAGGGCTTTTACCAAACATACATATGCGTGGAGCGAAAAAGCGGAACGATAGACCGCTTACCAGTAATCGTATCTGAACGGCTTATAGATGTATCTAAGGACTGGACAGGGGAAGAAGTAAAGGTTGAGGGGCAGATACGGAGTTATAACAAACACACTGGACAGCAAACCCGACTTCTTTTGTCAGTGTTTGCTAGAAGTTTTGAGCCGTTATCAGATGATGAGGCTAAAAAGGAAAATATAAATGCCGTTATCCTTGACGGTTTTGTATGCAAGCAGCCGTTTCTTAGGCAAACGCCGTTAGGCAGGGAAATATCAGATTTGCTTATCGCTGTAAACCGCCCTTATAGAAAATCGGACTACATTCCTTGCGTATGTTGGGGAAGAAATGCACGATATGCTACAGGGCTTGCGATAGGTGAGCGGATAATCCTTAAAGGGCGTTTCCAATCAAGAGAATATCTGAAAAAGATTGATGATGAAACGACAGAGGAGCGGACGGCTTACGAGTTGTCGGTGCAGACCATAAAGGAAGTTGAAAAAGAAGCGATGTCGAAGGAGGGAATTTTTGATGAATGAAAATGAACTTATGGTGACTTTACCGCCGAAAAGATATGAGGAACTAATTAAGGCAGAAGAACGGTGCAGGACGCTCTTAGACAGGGCTAAGACAGGCGAATATCTGCAAACCGAGGACATAATAATCACGCTTGCAGGATTTGAGGAATTAAAGAAATATAAGGCAAGCAAAGTTGAAAAATAGAGAAAGAGAGGGTTTTATTATGGCAGGGAATACACAAATTGAAGAAAAAAAAAGTTTTAGTTTGGCACTTACTGAAAAATTGGACAGCGTACAAGAGGCACTTCCAAAAGATTTTAACAAGGCAAGATTTGTTCAAAATGCAATTGCATTACTGAATGACAATCCTGCATTAAAAAAATACGGTCAGTCACAGCTTATGGCAGGACTGATGAAAGGCGCGTATCTTGGATTGGATTTTTATTCAAAAGAGTGCTATCTGATACCATACGGAGACCAATTAAATTATCAGACAGATTATCGCGGTGCAAAGAAGTTAGCGAAAAAGTATTCAATCAGACCGATTAAGGATATTTACGCAAAGCTTGTCCGCGAAGGCGACGATTTTCAAGAGAGAATTATGAACGGTGAACAGACGGTATATTTCAACCCTAAACCATTTAATGACGGAAAAATTATTGGTGCTTTTGCGGTATGCCAATATCAGGACGGCGGATTAATTTATGACGCAATGAGCCTTGCAGACCTTGAAAATACAAGAAAGTCAAGCAAGGCAAGCAATTCTCCTGCTTGGAAAAATTTTACAGGCGAGATGTACAAAAAGACCGTACTGCATAGGCTATGCAAGCACATTGAGCTTGATTTTGAAAGTCCTGCACAGCGTTCAGCATTTACAGCAGAAATGGAGATTGAAACCGATACTGAAAAGATTGTGGAGGCTGAAATCGCCGAAAACGCAAACCAAGTCGAATTTGAGCCTGCCGAGGGTGAAGTCGTTGAGGCAGAGGCAAAGGAAGTTCAAGCAGTCGCAGATGAGGATTTACCCGATTTTATGAAGTAAAGGCGGTGGTGAAAATGAGTTCAAATAAAAATAACAGTAGCGGTGCGGTTGGCGGTATTGGATTTTGCGGATTGCTTGCGATTGCTTTTATCGTGTTAAAGCTGATTGGAGTTATTAAATGGAGTTGGGTTTGGGTGCTTGCCCCTATATGGCTTCCAGCGGTGGTTACGATTTTAATAGTCATTCTTATATATGCGTGGTGCAAATATTTAGCAGGCAAGTGATATGAGGTCAAGTTTTGCGATACGAAAGCGAGGTGATGAAAGATGATTATGTTAAAAACGATTGCGACAGGAAGTAGCGGAAATTGCCACGCATTAATTTCCGACAAAGAGATTTTGCTCTTGGACTTAGGCGTTTCCGCAAAAGAAATCAAGAGAGCAATAGATTTTAGGGTTATGGATATTTCAGGTTGCCTTGTTTCGCATAATCATCTCTGACCTAGACCACTCAAAGAGCGTCAAGGACTTTGAGAGAATGGGAATACCTGTTTTCAAGCCGTATGACAGTCAAGAGCCTATGAGTTTTAAGAACGGAAGTCAGTTCATGGTGCAAGCATTTGACTTGACAGACTTAAACGGAAATTTCAAACACACAAACACAGACGGTTCAGAATGTCCTTGCTATGGCTTTTACATCTATCACCCCGATATGGGGCGAATGGTGTATATCACTGATACAGAGTTTATCAAGTGGAAGTTTAAGGACATTAACCATATTCTCGTATCGTGCGACTATCAGAGGAAATACATAGGTGAAGATAACATAAGCAAGCGGACACATATTCTTCGTGGACATATGGAGCTTGAAACCGTTAAGGGATTTGTTAAGGCTAACAAGTCCAATGCCCTTAGAAACATCATATTGTGCCATATGAGCGACAGTAATAGCAATCCCGATGAATGTGTCGCAGAGGTTAAGAAAGTGGCAGGAGAGGGCGTATGCGTGCGTTACGCATACAGAGGATTATGTGTTGAATTAAAGGACAGCGATTGTCCGTTTTGAAAAGGAGATTAGGAAAATGACATTGATTGAACTTCAAAAAATTTTAGGAGATAGGATAGCTATTCACAGCGATTTGGCTATGGATAGTGAAGAAAGAGAAAAAGAAAATGAAACATCTGATATTATTGCAAGACTGGCAAAACAAATGATAAATAACGCTGATGTTGTTTTGAGGACAGACAAATTGATTTCAGAGGGTAAATTACAAAATGCAACAATAAAGAATGTTGTTGGTATAAAAGAAAATGAAGAAAAAGTATGAGTTTACAGATGAAATGATTTCTTTTCTTGTGGGTAATTGTGATATGAACCGAAAAGATTTGTCAATGGTATTTAATGCGAAGTTTAAAACTGATTATCCACAAGAAAGGATAAGGCAAGAGTTATACAAGCACACAAACGATAGATTATCAAAAAAACACGAATACACGCAAGAGCAAGAAGATTTTATAAAGGAAAATGCGAACATTTTATCGCGGAAGTCATTGTTATATATGTTCAATCAGAAGTTTAAGACAAAACTTACATATTCAGCGATTACACAAAAGATATATAACCTTGGACTTGATAAAAAAATTGAACATATTACAGATGAGCAGAGGGATTTTTTAATTAGTAATTTCAAAGGTATGGACTGGAAGTCGCTATGTGATTTGTTTAATAGAAAATATGAAACTCATTTTAGCACAAAGAGCCTTAACAGAGTTGTTTATGAAAATGGATATAAAAAATATAAAAGAAACCATTTTACGGAAGAACAAAGGATATTTCTTATTGAAAATATTGAAAAATATTCTTATCCAAGATTGACAAAGGAATTTAACAAAAAATTTAATTCAGACTGTACGCAAGGCTCAATTACGCAACAATGCCTTACATATTTAAAAATCAAAAAAGCAGATAGTTATATACCGCATAATGCCGTGAATATTGGTGAAGAAACATTAAAATACAAAACAACCAAATATAAAACAACTTATATAAAGGTTGAAAAGGGACCGAAAAATAACCAGTCTGAAATGTGGAAGCCAAAACACAGGATAATCTGGGAAGAATATAACAGACCTATTGCAAAAGATGAAGTAGTTATTTTCCTTGACGGAGATAAAACAAACTTTGAACTGGACAACCTTTATTGCATATCAAAAAAAATAATGTGTGTTATGAACCTTAATAGTTGGTTTACAGATAGTAGAGAGCATACATTAACCGCCGTAAAATGGTGCGAACTATATTACAAATTGAAAGAAAGCGAGGATAAATAAATGAAAGCATTTTTAAAATCCCTAACCCTTGAAAACTTCAAAGGGTGTAAAACATCTACATACAGTTTCAACCAAACAAGCAAGGTCTTAGGCAAGAATGGAGCAGGAAAAAGTACAATCGCAAGTGCTTTTTATTGGGCATTTGGAAATTGTGATTATGATTTGCACAATAATCCACCTATATTTCCGTTAGATGTTGAAGAATGTACGCCTACTGTTAGGATAGTCCTTGACATTGACGGAAAAGAGATAACTGTCGCAAAAATCCAAAAGCGGACAGTTAGAAAGTCTAAGGAAGACAACAAAGAAACGGTATCACTTTCAAATACCTACGAGGTAAACAGCGTGGAGTGCGGTGAGCGTGACTTCACAAAGAAGCTAAAGGAAGAATACGGATTTGATTTAAACCTGTTTCTGCCGTTGTCACACCCTGATGTGTTCACTGGAAAGAAAGCTGATGAAATGCGAAAAATACTGTTTTCTATGGCGAGCAGTAAAACGGATTTAGAGATTGCCGAGCAGACCGAAAATGCCGTTGAAGTCGCGGAACTTCTGAAAAACTATACCGTTGAAGAAATCAAGGCAATGCAGACCGCGACTTTACGGAAAATCAAGGAAGAATACGGCAAAGACGGCGAAATCCTCAAAGCGACAATCAGGGGCTTGGAACAGGCGAAGGTTGACATTGATGTTGCCGAACTGGAATTACAGCGGAACGCCTTGAAAGAGCAGATTGCCGAGAACAAGGCAAAACAGGAAGATGTTTCAAAACGGTATGAGGACTATCAACAGCTTTCCGATGAAGTGGCAAATCTGAAAATGAAGTTGTCGGATATGCAGACAAAGGCGAATGTGGATTTAGGCAAAGAGCGGTACGGAATTGCTTGTGATATGACTAACAAGAAAAATGAGATAGTTGACGCAGGACGGCAGATAAGCCTATGCCAATCAGATATTGAAAGGGCAGAAAAAGCCATTGAGCGAAACACAATTCTTATAAATGAAATGCGTGATAAGTGGAAAACGGCTAAGAAGCGTGTATTTGACGAAAACATCCTTATTTGCGCCTATTGTGGACAAAAATACCCCCAAGAGAGAAAAGACGCTCTACGGGGCGAATTTGAAAGCCACAAGGCTAATGAACTGGCAGACCTTGAAAAGCGTGGAAACGAATTAAAATCCGCGATTGAAAAGGACAAGTCCGAGATTGAGCAGATTAAGGCGATGCTTGATGAAAATGCAAAGGTAAAGGCAGAGCTTGAAAGCCAATTACAGGCACTTGAAAACCAGTACAAAGAAACGCCACAATCCGCAGACATTTCCGACACAGACGAATACAAGGCACTTGCACAGCAGATAGCCGATAAGGAAAGCTTATTGCAGACCTACGCCGAGGACAACTCACAACAGCAGTTAAAATCCGAACTGGAAACGCTGAACGAGCAGTTGACCGCCGTCGAGTGTGAGATTGCCAAGTCTGAAAACAATATCGCCATTGACAAACAGATAGCCGATTTGAGGGTAAAACAAGTGCAGTACGAGCAGAACAAGGCAGACGCGGAAAAGATACAGTATCAGCTTGATTTGGTGAGCAGACGGAAAAACGAGTTGCTTACTGATGAGATAAACGCACACTTTGATATTGTGAAATTTATCTTTTTCACATACCAAAAGAACGGTGATTATAAGGAAATATGCGTGCCGACGGTGGACAATAAGCTTTTTGGCGAAAGCACAAACACAGGTCGGGAAGTGCTTGCGAAACTGGATATAATTAACGGCTTACAGCGGTTTTATGGACAAAGTTACCCTGTATTCGTTGACGGCGCGGAATGCCTGTCAAGTGAAACGCTGAAAAGGATTGAAATGGACTGTCAGACGGTTTTCTTGTCGGTTGACGAGGGAGAGTTAAGAATTGAGTAATGGAAACTACGCCACAAGGCGGTTTCAATAAATTTAGAGAGGTGATGTTATATATGAACCCATTATTAATTATCCTGATATTGCTAGGCGGTGCGTTGATATGGCTTATATGCTCATTTTTGTACCGCCCGATAGGCAGGATAGCTAAGAAGTTATTTGATGACGCTGTTGAAGCTATGCAAGATGATGACAGCAAGGACAACAAAAAGAAATAAGGAGGACAGTTAAACAATGAAAGGAAAATTAGGAGCAATTATTTTTGGAGTTTTGATTTTTGGTGCGATAGTATTTAGCCTTATGTGTTTGGAGCGAGTACCAGCAGGGTATGTTGGGGTTGTTTACAACTTTTCGACAGGCGTATCGGGTGATGTTTTAACACAGGGCTGGCACTTTGTATCACCAACAAAGAAAGTCACTACATATTCAATCGGCATTGAGCAGTCTTACTTGACTTCCGAGGATAAAGGGGACTCAAAGAAAGATGAGAGTTTCAACATTCCTACATCTGACGGAAAGACAGTAAAAGTAAACCTTGAATTTTCATACCGATTTGACACAGAGAAAGTTGCAGACACATTTGTACAGTTCAAAGGGCGTTCGGGTGAAGAAGTCAAGAATACCTTTATCAAACCCAAAGTAATAGCTTGGACACAGGAAGTTTCCGCAAAATACCCAGTTACGGACATTTTCGGTGATAAGCGTACAGAGATTAATTCAGAGCTTGACACATACCTTAAAGAGAAGTTTGAGCCATACGGCATTATCATTGACACTGTTAATTTTACGGACATAAGCGTTGATGAAGAAACGGCGGCGGCTATTCAAAAGAAAGTAACGGCGCAGCAGGAATTGGAGCTTGCCAACATTGAGGCACAGACGGCAAAAATACAGGCAGAGAAAGACAAGGAAGTTGCACTTATCGCCGCAGAGCAGGAAAAAGAGGTTGCCCTGATTGCCGCCGAACAAGAAAAGGAAAAGGCGGCTATTGAGGCAGAAAGAAAGCAGATTGCCGCAGAGGGTGAGGCAGAGGCTTTAAGGATTAAATCAGAGGCAGAGGCACAGGCTAATCAACGAATATCGGAAACGCTTACGCCACAGCTTATAGAAAAGCAGAAAATTGAAAAGTGGAATGGTGGTGTGCCACAAGTACAGGGCAATGCTACGCCGATTATTGATATGACGGAATAAAAATATGCGGAGAGGTAGTTCCTCTCCGCTAAAAGGAGATTGAAAAATGGGTTGCGTAAACAACATAGCTTATGACAAGTTTCCAAAACAGAAAGATAAAGATTATAAGTACCCCGAATATGCAGTAGGTGCAAGGGTGCAAGTCTGTTTCCATTATGATACATCTAAATATTGTATGGGAACGGTTGTCCGAGATGACATAGAAGAACCTTATGTGATGATTATAAGGCTTGATGACGGCAGGCATATTCTTAGTACAGAGTGCCAATTTAGATATGTCTGCGATAATGATTAACAGGAGGGCGAAATGAGAAAATATCCGACAGATGAATACGAAAAGGAAGAATTAGACGCATTGAAAGCTGAACCTTGGATGATTAAAGCCTTGAAGTGCAATCCCGATTATCCGTATTGGGGAAATTACGAAGATTATATGATTGGCGGTAAAGGTTGGGCAGAACGAGCGGAAATTGAAAGCGCATCTGATTTGTGGGAGTTAAATGATTTGAATGAAGTCGTCAATTTCTATTTTGAGATTTGCAGAAAACATCACGAATGTGAATATTGTGACGGAAGCGGATTAAATGCAGGAACAAAACAAATTTCTGATGATTGGTATGATTTTGAAAATACTGGCAGACAATGGTACGACAATATTACGCAAGATGAAGTTGACGCTTTATGGGAAAATAAAAGATTGCGTTCAGATTTTAAAGAAAAGCCGACAGCAGAACAAGTAAACGCATTGGAAAAAAGTAAATTTGTTCACGACGCTATAAATCGCACGATATGCGTTGAAACAAGGGCAAAACGGCTTGGCGTGTATGGATATTGTGAAAAATGCGAAGGACTTGGATATATTTTCGACGAGGAAAAAGCTCATATGGAATTGCAACTATGGGTATTGCACCCAAGAAAAGGCTGTAGTCGCGGATTAAGGGTTAAAAATGTTTTACAGTCCGATATGCCGAAAGTTATTAACTATTTGCAAGAGGCAAGAAAGAGAAATGATGATAGGTTTTCCAAGATAGAAGGTTTTTTAAATGATAGGAGATGATGAGATGAGAGTTATTTCACAAGACGGAAAATTTGATTGCTCATATGAACATATAGCATTAGGGATAATATCAGAAAATTTAAAAGTATCAAATACGGCAAGTAAGATTATAGCTTATCCAATTCCTCAAACACAAGATGATGATTATTACTATATGGCAAAGTATTCCACTGAGGAAAAAGCGAAACGAGTATTGGAAAAGTTACACGATAAGTATTTATCTCGAATGGAGTTGGACGGAGGATTTGACACAGTAAATAATTGCTATGTACAGCCTAATTTTTGTGTTCTTCCAAGGATTTTTCAATTCCCCAGTGATGAAGATGTGGAGGCGTAAGAATGGTAAAAGAGTATACTCACAAAGGCTATACCTTGACACAAGCAACTTACAATTACCATTATATGATTTTTGACAAAAGCGGTCATATGGTAATGCACTGTCCTTATAGCAAGCCGATTACGGAAGATAAAGCAAAAAAGTTTATTGAGCATTATATAAGGCTTACTGATATTTTCAGAAAATGTAATTGATTAACTGTTGGAAGATGATGAAGAAGATTTGGAGGTGTAAAAAAATGGTTGTGATAATTCACAATAGGAAAATTGAAGATGAAATAAGATTTGAAGTAAAAGAACTATCCGAAGATACAAGAAAAGAAATTCTTTCTGCTATCCATTTAAGAGGTTGAGAAGATAAGGATTGTTGGAGTGAGGTTTTATAATATGCAGACACAAATTAAACCTTGCGAACTTTACACGCTTATACCAAAAGAGAAAATAGACCAAATTTTTCTAAAATCCGAAACGGCAGGAGCGGAGCTTGACTGCACTTTTCTTGGTTTCGAGGAAGTTTACAAGGCGGTGACGCTGTTTGCCCCTAAAAACAGGGTGATAATTGATTTTGGCTGCGGATATGCGTTTCAGTCTTGGTATTTTAGGGATTATCGCAAGTACATAGGCGTGGACATCAACATAACGGAAAACGATATTTTGAGGACTGATAATGCGGAATTTTATTTTATGAGCATACAGGATTTTATCAGGAATGAGTTTCATAAAACAGGATATTCATTTGATGAAGTGTTTGCAATCTGCTCCTATGTGCCAGACACAGACGCTCAAAGGCTTGCGAGGGAAACATTCCCACATTGCCTTGTGTATTATCCACATAGATGAGGTGATTTTGATATGACAGAAAACAAACATACAGCAAACGACTTGAAAATGTTGCAGGCACTTCCCCTTGATGTAAAAATCCAGAAAACCCGCCTTAGAATTAAGGAATGGGTTGATGCTTTCGGCGAGGACGGAGTATATGTATCGTTTTCAGGCGGTAAGGACAGCACAGTATTGCTTGATATAGTCCGCAAGGACTACCCCAATGTTGAGGCTGTATTTGTCAACACTGGGCTTGAATTTCCGTCGGTCAGGAAGTTTGCTTTGTCAAAGGAGAATGTGACAGAGTTAAGACCGAAAATGAATTTTCGGGAAGTGCTGTGCAAATATGGTTATCCGATTATTGGCAAGGAAATATCACTTAAGGTAAAAGAAGTTCGTAAAAATCCTAATGGATATGCCTTGAAATCGTTTAATGGAGATAGAGCAGATACGCCATATGACTATTCGGGATATTATTTCCTTATATCTGCACCGTTTGAAATTAGTGATGTGTGTTGCAATGTTATGAAAAAATCTCCGTCAAAATATTTTGAGAAAAAGCATAAAAAAACAGCAATAACGGCACAAATGGCAGAAGAAAGCCACGCCAGACAAACCGAATGGATTGAAAATGGGTGTAACGCATTTTTGAAGAAAAGACCAATAAGCAATCCTATGTCGTTTTGGACTGAAAAAGATGTCCTAACATACATACATAATAATCATTTGAATATTGCAGACGCTTACGGTCAAGTAGTTGTAAAAGGCACAGAGGAAGGACAGATATGTGTAAATGATATATTGGGCGATTATCGAGGTTGTGAATTTACGACAACAGGTTGCAATAGAACGGGCTGTATATTTTGCGGATTTGGCATTACACAAGACAAAAGCAGATTTATTAGGCTGGCAAAGCAAGAGCCAAAACTTTGCGACTACGTAATGCGTGGCGGTGGATTTGATGAATGTGGGATGTGGAAACCGACAAATGACGGCTTGGGCTACTGGTTTGTTCTCGAATGGCTGAATGTTTGGGGCAAACTTGGGATTGGAATACCAAACAGAGAGCATTATTTGAAAGAGTATGGAAACGAGCGGACAAGAAAATATCTGGAGGTGTGATATGAAATACATTTTAGTTTTATTATCAATGGTATTTTGCCATATAGTAGATGATTATTATTTGCAAGGCTGGCTTGCGTCGGCAAAACAAAGGGAGTGGTGGGAGAAAAACGCTCCGCAGAAACTTTACAGGAATGATTACATAATGGCGTTGCTTATGCACTCTTTCAGTTGGAGCTTTATGACAATGTTGCCGATTATGGGGTTTGCGGTTTTGAGCGGTGGCGGTTTGAGTGTTGCCTGTGCAATTCCTTATTTTGTGAATATGGCTATACACGCCGTAGTTGACGATTTAAAAGCAAACAAGAAAAAGATAAACCTTATTCAAGACCAGTGCGTACATTTATTGCAGATTTTGATTACTTGGGGCGTATGGCTGATATGTGTTTTGTAGGAGGCGCGGTATGGATTGCGAATTAATAACAAAACTGATTAACAGTTTTCCAAACAGTTTTATCAACAATGAGGGAGAGTTTATTGCTGAAAAGAAGTCCAACACATATTTCAATCTGAAAAATTGTAAAAACGAGTTGGAGGTCAAATGTAAGCTGTTGGAATGGTTTTCAAGGTCAGCGTACAAAGGACAGCCCTATGCGACCGAAAAGAAAAACAAGGAATTTAGGAAATTTATGCTGAAGGGGATAAACCAGTTCCTAAATACTGAATTTTCACAAGATGATATGGAGCAGATATATACATATCTTGGAAATGCGGTAAACCACGAAAAAACGGTTGCATTTGTGATGAGCGGTTATGATATGAGATGTTTGCAGGAGGAATGATATGAGCCAGTTACTATTTTATAACGACAAAGACGATGAAATGCGTGTGTATAACTGTTATGTTTCCAAAGTGATACACCACCCTAACATACCCGTTGATTGTTCAATGCTTGAAGATATGACACGAAAAACATTTTATATTCCTAATGATGAAGCGACGGCGGTTTTCACAATAAAAGAAGCTGTTGCAGAGTTAGACCCCACGACAATGAAACGAATTGCAAAGTACAACAAGGATAAGAAACTGGAAGAACTGAATTATAAGATACAGTCGGCAGAGGACAGGCTAAAAGTTCTTAATGACGAAATGAACGAGAAAGAAAAGAAACTTGACTTGATACAAAATTTAGGACAGCAGATTTGGGAAGATGATTGTTTTAATGAGGACAAATATCTGCATAGTGTAGATGATGATTATGATGATTGGGAGGATTGACTATGGAACACATAGTAGAGCGAGAATTTGAACACGCAGGATATAAATGCGTTGTGGTTTTTACAATTATGGGACACAGGTGCGGATATGTCGGAGTGCCGAAAGAAAGTAAGTTGTATGGAAAAAACTATACAGACAAGCTGAATGTAAAAATGGAAGAAATGTACGGTAAAACGCTTGGAAAGAGAGGTATTATTCCTTGGTTTTGTGCTTGTTTTGACGACAAAGAAGAAAGAGTTGGTCTTGACTTGTACTTTGATGTCCATGGTGGTTTGACATATTCGGGCGGCGGTAAAAACTCAAAATACCCGATTGAAAGTGATTTATGGTGGTTCGGATTTGACTGTATTCACGCAGGAGATAGAAAAGATTATGAGTACACTATGAAATTGTTTCCACAGGAAGAAAAGAGATGTAAAGACCTTATGCGAATTGAAAGAGAAATTTACGGAAAAGACGGAAACACAGATGAAGTTATCCGCTCCGAGGAATATGTCGCAGAGGAATGTAAGAGATTGGCAGAACAAATAAAGGAGTATGAGGAAAGACATATATGTATCAACAGTTAGATATATTTGACTTGACAATGCCAAAATTTCAAATAGACAAGCCCATACGGCTGATAGAGTTATTTGCGGGCGTAGGGTCACAGGCTATGGCGTTGAGGGATTTAGACGCAGATTTTGAGCATTACAGGGTGGTTGAGTTTGACGGTTTTGCGATTAAGAGTTACAACGCCATTCACGGCACGAATTTTAAAACAACGGACATACGGAACATAAACGGCAATGACTTAGGCATAACCAACACGGACAAATATTGCTACATAATGACATATTCTTTTCCTTGCCAAGATTTATCCGTTGCGGGAAAGCGAAAAGGTATGAAAAAACACAGCGGTACGCGGTCAGGCTTACTATGGGAAGTAGAAAGACTGTTGAACGAAGTTGAACATCTTCCGCAAGTCTTGCTTATGGAAAATGTTCCTGCGGTTCATTCACAAGCTAATATGCCAGATTTTCAAAACTGGATAGACTTTTTAGAGAGTAAAGGATATTCCAATTATTGGCAGGACTTGAACGCAAAAGATTATGGCGTGGCACAAAACAGGGAACGGTGCTTTATGGTTAGTCTGCTTGGCGAATGGAATTATAAGTTTCCACAACCGATACTGCTAAAAAAGACTATGAAGGACTACTTGGAAGATGAAGTTGATGAGAAGTATTGCATCAACACGGAAAAGGCACAGAAATTGATTGACAAGCTGATAGAGAATGGCACAATCCCTAAGAGCAGAGCAGAGCGATACTGCGTTGATTTTTCACTCAAAAAGCCAAGAGAGAACAAAGTCGCAAACTGTATTATTGCAAGATACGACAGCGGAATTGGAAACAGAAAAGCAGACGGCTCCTGCGTTGTTGAAAGAAACGGTGGAGTTGAACAATAAGACCGTCGGAGAAAAAATTGATATAGCACATACGCTTTTAGCAAGAAATTATAAAGGTTTTGCAAATCAGCAGTACGGAAACGGAGTGATTGAATGGAAAAAGAAATCTTAGGAACTATTTACACAGGTATGACGGACGATTTTCAGAGAGGTTTATATCCGATTGCGAGGACAATAAAGGCAGATCAACACGATTTAGCTGTTGTTGTTAAAGAGAGTAGGGGGGGGGCGAGTGATATGGAAAGTGCGATATTAACGCCGAAAAGAACGGAATACGGCAAGGCGATAAGAAAGAAGTATGAAAGCGGTGCCATAAAAGAAAGCAGACATAATATGACGGAGTTGGAGCCGAGAAATGATGGAATGTCAAACACAATAACAACGGTGCAGAAAGATAACCTTGTTTTAGAGGTAAAGCAGATAGGAAATTTGACGGATAATGCTCAAAGAGAAAATCCGCAAAGACGCAGAGTATATGACACGGACGGTTGCTGCCCAACTATCAATACTTGTCAGGGCGGTCAAAGAGAACCCAAAATTATATGTGCTATGCGTGGCAGAAACCCTGATAATCCGTCAGACCGAACAGCAGGAAGCACAACGGAACAAAGGTTAGAGCCAAACAGTCAAGGCATTTGCAACACTCTGACAAGCGTTCAGAAAGATAATATGGTGCTTGAAAAATGCAATCAGTACCGCATACGCAAGCTTACACCGCTTGAGTGTTGGCGTTTAATGGATTTTTCGGACGAGGATTTTCACAAGGCAGAAAGCGTCAATTCAAACAGCCAACTATACAAACAGGCAGGAAACAGCATTGTAAGAAATGTGCTTGTAGCAATTTTCGGGCAGTTATTTCAAGGTAAAGAAAATTTATATATGAAAAAGGGGACTAGGCAATGAAAGAAAGCAATATTACGAAGGAAAATTCTAAGTCTAAAAAGCCAAAAAGAAACCACAGATTTTATTTTAGGTTTATGAGCAGGAGAAGGAAACGAAAATTTGAACAATCCTATTACCAAACGGAATGTATGCAAAGAGATTGTCAAATACAAGTTCTCCAATTTCAATTACGGAAAGCGGAAGAATTGATAAGGAATTTGATAGAATACTCGCAAATAACAGAAGAAGATGTAAAAAATATTGTTGAGAAAAACAAACATATAGAAAAAAATAACGGATTTATTGCAAAGAAATGAAGTTGGGGAAAGTGAGGATTAAGACTATGAACAAAATTAATTATGACACGCTATATGAATTGTATGTAATTAGGGGAAAACCTATGTGGCAGGTGGCAAAAGAAATGGGAGTTTCAGTTGGTTCTGTATATAACTATCTAAATAAATACGGAATACAAACAAGAGAACCACACAAAGGCTTTTTAGGCAAAACACATTCTGAAAAAGCAAAAGCTATTATTGGAGAAAGGCATAGAGGGAAAATTGTTTCAGAAGAAACAAGAATTAAAATGTCAAATGCTAAAAAAGAAGGTGGAATAGGGCATAAAAAGAAAAGGTCAGACGGGTATGTTGCTATATATTTTCCAGACCACCCTAAAAGCAACAAGGACGGCTATATAATGGAACACGATTTAGTAATGGAGTGCTTGATTGGCAGGCATTTAAACGATGACGAAGTTGTACATCATAAAAATAAAAAGAGAGATGACAACAGAAAAGAAAATTTGGAACTTATGACATTTAAAGGGCATGCAAGATTGCATATGAAAGAAAGGTGGAATGACTTATCAATAAGATAGTTTTAATCGGAAGATTGACAAAAAATGTAGACATTAGGTATTCACAGGGGCAAAACCAGACGGCTATCGCAAGGTACACGCTTGCCGTAGACCGAAAATTCAAGGACAGCAACGGCGACTATACTGCGGACTTCATTAATTGCGTGGCGTTTGGCAAATCAGCGGAGTTTGCGGAGAAATATTTCCACAAGGGGCTAAAGATTGCGGTTGTCGGGCGGCTTCAAACAGGCAGTTACACAGACAAGGACGGCAGGAAGGTCTACACTACAGATGTTGTCGTTGAGGAACAGGAATTTTGTGAGAGCAAGGGGAATAACAATCAGCCGAGCGGACAGCAGAGTGCAGGACAGAACACAAGTTCTAGTGACGGCTTTATGAACATTCCTGAGGAATTAGATGATGACACACTTCCTTTTGATTGATTGAGAGGGTGACGGAAATGCCTGATACGAACATAAATAAACGCGTTAAGTGCGAATTATATAACGACAGTTATCAAAATTGGAAGAAGTATCCAATCCAAAAAGCACAGCTCATTATCGCAGATGTGCCATACGCATTAGGCAGTAACGCATACGGTAGTAATCCTATGTGGTACAACGGCGGTGACAACAAGAACGGCGAGAGCAAGCTTGCAGGAAAACAGTTTTTCCCGTCAGACCAATACTTCAATTTGTACGAGTATTTCCATTTCTGTAATCAGCTTTTAAAGAAAGAGCCTAAAAGCGGTGGTGAGAGGGGAAGAAGTTCAGACGCTCCTTGTATGATTTTGTTTTGCAGTTTTGAGCAGATACCTACTCTTATCGCGGCGGCAGAAAAGCATGGATTTAAACACAACATTCCGCTTGTGTTCATAAAGAATTATTCTGCACAGGTCTTAAAGGCTAATATGCGGATTGTTGGGGCTACGGAATACGGCATTGTGCTTTACAGAGATAAACTTCCTAAATTCAGGAATGACGGCAAGATGATTTTTAACTGGTTTAAGTGGGAGCAGGACGGCAAAGAAATTCCAAAATGTCACCCTACGCAGAAAACACAACCAATCCTAAGAAAGCTTATTAGCATATTTACTGATGAGGGAGATGTAGTGATAGACCCAGTGGCAGGAAGTGGAAGCACGCTACGGGCGGCTAAGGACTTGGGAAGAAACTCATACGGTTTTGAGATTTACAAGCCGTTTTACAAAAAGGCTGTAGAGGAAATGTTGAGCAACAACTACGGAGAACTGATGTTGAAAAGGCTAAGTGAAGAAACAGGGCAGGCAAATATTTTTGAATTTTTGGGAGATGAAAAATGAAAGAATACGATTTACACTCTGAATTTTCAACAGAAAAACACAAAAATAAGTATATTCACTATCTCGAAGTGGTGATTGATGAGAGTGGAAAAATAATGTACGCAGTACCGTCACATCAAGAAAAGTTGATTGCACTTGCTTGTCAAAAATTAGGCGTAAACCGCACAGAATTAAACAAGATGTGTCCCGAAGAATATTATTTTGACTTTATCGAATGGTTGTCTAAGGTAAGCGGTGCTTGTGCCGTATGGGAAAATTTTGCAAGAGGTTATAAGTTTACTAAAAAGCAGATACAGTCGCTTGAAATGCTTAAAAACTATGGGCTGTATCTTGGCGAAATTCCAAAGGAGAGTGATTAAATGATACAGAAAGTTAAACAGAGAAAAAATTAGAGAAATTAATAGGAAAAGTATGGAAAGGAGAAGAAAGCATGTTGATACAAGTAGATACGAGACAAAAGAAAAATCATCATAATGAAAAAGATAAATGGTTTTCAGAACATAATATAAAAACAATTTCAAGCAAACTACTTGTGGGAGATTATGCAATACCATCAAAAATGGATATTGCGATTGACACAAAAGCTTCCATACAAGAGCTTATAGGGGATATATGCGGTAAATCCCACGAACGGTTTAGAAACGAACTTATAAGGGCGCAGGAGAGCAACATAAAGCTGATAATACTGACGGAAGATGACGGCGGTTATTGCGACAGAAAAAAGACCATTTACAACAATCCTGTGACTTGTATCAAAGACTTATTCAGTTGGAAAAATCCAAGGCTATTTATCTTTCAAGGTGGTAAACAGAAATATCCGAAAGCGACGCGTGGGCAGACCTTGGCAAAGTGCCTTATTACTTTACAGGAAAAATACGGCTGTGAATTTATGTTTACCAAGAAAGCGGACAGCGGTGCGGAAATTGTGAGATTGCTGAAAGGGAGTGATTAGGTGTCGATTATGCAGATTGAGAACAACCTTATCTTGGACAAAGGTTCGGAAGCTTTAAAGAAACAATTTGATAACTACCATAACTGGTGTTGGTATCACGGTTACGGCGATTGTGATGTATGCAGAAAAATATTCCACAGATATTATATTCCATTAAGAAAAAGGGAATTGCAAATTAAAAATGGTCTTATAAAACAAGACAACGAAATTGCTCAAAAAGGGAGTGAAGAATAGTGAATATTGGTGACAAGGTTTTTGAGTTAAAGCAGGAAATGGAGAGGCTTGAGGCAGAAAGAATGATTAAGTACGCCGACAAAGAAATTACACGATTGGAATGTGAACTTTCAAAAATAGAAGAAGAAAAAGCCGAAATTGAGTGTCAAATTGAGATATTTCTACACTGTAAACAGGCAATCAGAGAACTGGGGTTATGTGAAAAGGAGTGACAATCAACGACAATGGTAGAAGTAGTTCGTGAGATACAATACGAAGCGGAAAAGAGAAAGCTTATAAAAATAAGCAATGACATTGATAGTCTTATTGACCTAGCACACAATTTATATATGAACACAGAAAACAAAGAAGAAAAGGCTGTTTTGGACAAGAAAATTAAGGCATATTGGGAAATAAAAAATCTTGTGGAAAATATACTGATAAAGGAGTAATGAAGAATGAAAATAATAACAAATAATGAAAGAAATATGATAGCAGAAAGATTAGCCGAATTATGGGAATTAAGCAAAAAATTTAATATTGATGATTTCCAAAAATCTACCGAGTGCATTGTTGAAATTGCTGTAATGTTGGATATTCCACAAAATGGAATTTTTAAGGAAAGTGAGGTATCAGAATGAGAATATATCATTGTGATTTATGTGGAAAAGAGCTTGGCACTTGCTTTGCAGATTTTCCCAAAACATTTTCAAATGAGCTGAAAATTTCTACTTGGAAAGAAACTCCAAGACAAAGAGAGCAGATACGATGTGCTTATGATTTATGTGATGATTGCGCCAAGCGAATACACAGAGAATTATTAACAATAGTCAATAATTATACTTGGCGTAGGAAAGACAATAAAAGAGCATTTAGTTGGAATAAGGAAAGCGAGGTATCGGATTAATGGAAGAAAAACTGAAAGAATTGCAGGAAAAAGGGGTTATCAGCTTTTCCGAATGGGAACGCATTTCAAATTACCAATCCAAGACAGAGGTTAAGATAAGGAATACAAAAATTGATATGTTTTTAGATAAAGGGAGCGTGCATTTCCAAATTGGGGATATGAGATTTTTCCGTTTAAAAGAAGTAATAGTAAAAACAGGAGCGGAACTTTTTGGACTAAATTCAGAAGAAGATGACGAACTTTATTTAGCTTTTATCAATTACAAAGATGAACCGATTGCTTACATACCATTGGAAGAAAGCGAGGCAGAATAATGATTACAAAAGCAGATAGTCTTTTCTGACTGCACAGAACCGCTTAAAACGGCTTGAAAGAGCATTGAACGATAATTTATAGGCTGAACGGTGAAAACGGCTTAGAAACGATTTTAGAGTGTTGAGAAAGGAGGAGTATTATGAGCATAAAAAACAAAGACATAATCAATCTTATTCGAGAAAAGGAAAATCGTGTAGATTGCGAAAATTGTAAATATTGTCAAAAAGCCATTTATGCATATCGCTGATTTTAGAAATATAACAGCTAACCAACTTTTAAGAGAATTAGATTTTGGATATTTTTTCAGGGAGTGTGTTTTAAAATTTTGGAAGCAAAACACAATTCCACTGGGTTGGATATACCAGCGTATGCGTGAAATTAAAAAAGGAGATTAAAAATGGATATTGAGAAAGCTATAGAGTGGCAGGAAAAATTTAAAAAAGCGTACAAAAGTATGTCACAGGAAGCAGATGAGGCTTGCGACTTTACAATTAAGGCATTGGAAGAATTAAATCACCTAAAAAAGTTATATGAAAAGGTTGACCTTGAAAAAATTGTCAAGTTTTCGCAGACAGAAAATATAGATACTTCTATGGTTAATGTAAGTTTTTCATACAACAAACATCTAAGCAGAGATGAAGCAATATATCTGTTGGCTGAAAACCTTATAAATATTTTAAATAAAGAAGCGGAGTGATTGATATGGTTTACCGCGCAAGCGAATGTTGCGACTGTCAATCCGAGGGTTATCCCTGCATTGGCAAGTTGTGTCACAGGCGGAACGCACTGCACCTGATATGTGACAAATGTAAACGCCCAAGTGATGAGCTGTACTACGGGCAGGGTAACGCCGAATTGTGCGCTGAATGTGCTTTAGGTGAATTGGAGAGGGTGGAAGTGGAATGAAGCAATGGGAGAAAATGTCCAAGTATAAAGAATATCTTAAATACGGTTTTGACAGGAAGCCTAGTACGGAAGAATTATCAGACAAAACAATTATTGAAATGACTAAATCAATGGATATAGATACACAAAAAATCCTTGACAAATTAGAAGAAATGAGGGAACGAGAGAATGAGTATGACAACAAATTTGATAGAACAATTAAGGGAATATTCTGCTGAACTTGATAAACTGTGTTCACCAAGTGAGAGTTACCTTGTAAAGCGTGCCGCTGACACAATCGAAGAACTGTCTGCAAAAGTCGCACAGCAGAATATGGAAAAGTCGAGCCAGTATTACAATGGTGGGTGGATACCAGTTGAAGAAAGATTGCCGACAAGAGGAGAAAAGGTACTGGTATGGTATGAGTATTATAGATGCGGCAACTTAAACGGTATGTTTCAGACTTACGGCATAGGATTTTGGAGTGGTGAAAACTGGGGTGGTGATGTATCGGGAGCAAAAGCAAGATGTATCGCATGGCGACCGTTACCGACAGTTTATGAACCAAAGGAGGATTAAAAATGCGACCAGTTGATGCTGATTTTCTTATAGAATTTTTATCCGATTTACCCACAATTGACGCAGAACCTGTGCGACATGGCAAATGGATAAAATCCGAAATACCTTGTGAAGAATATGTATGTTCAGAATGTGGAGGGGCTTGTTGGTATTATGATGCAAATAAAAATGTATCAAAAAGTAAATACTGCCCGAATTGTGGGTCTGTTATGAGAGGTGATGATTATGGCAAAAAATAAATATGGTGAACTTAGAAATTTAGCTTTTAAAAAATGCGAACAGCTCATAATAAAAGCTTGGAACAGCCGAAAATAAAAATTAAAGCCCGAACTTGATAGGAGATGAGAAATTTGCGGATTAAAAATATGGGCGGTTATTCGCCGCCCTCAAGATATTTTTGCAAAATTGTTATGACTTGCATATTAAGACTTCTGTTTTCTTTCTTGGCAATCACTTTGATTTGTTCAATTAGAGATTGTGGGAAAGAAATATTTACCCTTATTTTGGGTTCGTCAGTCTTTAAATTTTTTGGCAATAAAACCACCTCCTTGATTGTTTATTATTGTACCACATAACACCAAAATGTGTCAATATGGTGTAAAAACTATTTACATAATTACACTATTATGGTATAATTATGGTGTAAAAATATAAAAACGGAGGTAGTGTTATGTCTTTGGGATTAAATACAAGAGCAAGGGTTTTTCAAAAAACTGGTGGAAAATGTTTTTATTGTGGTTGTGATTTAGATTTTAAAACATACCACATTGACCATTTTATTCCTAAATCTAATAACGGTAAGGGTGGAGATAATTTAGTGCCGTCTTGTTCAGATTGCAATTTGTATAAAGGAAGACTATCAGTAGATGAATTTCGAGAGAAAATTGAAAACTCAATTTATTCTTCGATTAAAGGAAGAATGATAAACAAGTATTTCCATTTAAACAACTCTAAAATAAAGTTTTATTTTGAGGAGGCTGATAATATTGGCGATTTATAGAAATATACATCTTACTTTTTGGAGCGATACCAAAATTGCAGATGAGTTTACGCCAGAAGACAAGTATTTTTATTTGTATCTTTTAACAAACCCACATACTAATTTGTGCGGTTGCTATGAGATAAGTGTCAAACAAATTTCAAGGGAAATAGGATATACAGAAGACGCAGTATGCGGACTAATGAAAAGGTTTACAGAAGTGCATAATATCATAAGGTACGATTTAAAAAACAAAGAGATTTTGCTTTTAAATTGGAGTAAATATAACTGGACTAAATCGTCAAAATTTACAACTGCTTTAGAAAAAGAAATGCAATCAATTAAAACGAAAGAATTTAAAGAATACTTAATTGGAAAATTATACGGTATAGATACGGTATCTTCTATTGACGAATACGGTATAGATACAACTGATACTGTATCTGATACTGATACTGTTAATAAAGAAATAATAAAGAGAATTATAAATTATTTAAATAACAAATGTGGAACGAATTATAGATATAATACGAAAAATACAGTTGAGCATATAAACGCAAGACTTTCAGAGCAATATACAGAGGAAGATTTTTATACTGTTATTGATAAAAAATGTGGTGAGTGGATAGGAACGGAATTTGAAAAGTTTTTAAGACCTGATACTTTATTCACGCCAAAACATTTTGAGGCATACCTAAATCAAAAAATAACAAAAAACACTTACCAAAACAAAACAGCCGAGATGTTACAAGACAGCTACAAAATGCTTGCGGAATGGGCAGAAGAAGCGGAGGGGAATAACAATGACACAAAAAGAATTTATGGTGATTGCGGCGGCGATTAAAACTTATTATCCGAAAGAGAATATTTTACCTACAAAAGAGGCGGTATCGCTATGGTACGACTGTCTGAACGACTTGGAATTTGCAAAGGCACAGGCGGCTTTAAAGAATTACACCAAAAGCAACAGCTATCCTCCTGCCATAGCCGACATACGCAACGAATACGGAAAAATCATTGACAAAGAGGCAAAAGCTAAAGCAGAACTGCGCAGACTGTACGATATAACCGTTTCATATTACCCTTGCGCCAACAGGGAAAAAGATGTTGAAAGTACATACAAGAGCCTTATAAGCAAAATAAAACCGCAGGACAGATTAGAAATGGCAAAGACTATACTTCAAAAAGTGCTTGATTTTGTCAAGGAATGGGAAAAAGGCACTGAAAACGACATAATCACTCTTACGGACTTTCTGAAAGGACTTGATGTAAATGAGTTATGCCATTGAGCAGAATGTAATAGGCGCACTTGCCATTGAGGGTGACTGTATTGAGAAGATATACAACATACTCACGCCTGAAATGTTCAGTTCAGAGGTCTTAGGCAGAATTTACTATGAGTATCTACAGGCATATGACAAAGGGGAAGAAACGAGCAGTGCAATCATAACTGAAAAGCTTGTAAATGACGGCTTTCCCTTAGAAATGATTAGCAGCGAGTTTAAAGACTGTATAATGGGCGCGGTTACAAGCGCAGGAGTTGAGAGATACGCCGAGATTGTCCGAAAAGAGCATAAGGCAAAAATGCTTACAAACATTCTCAACACAACACAGGTCAATTCAGATAATGTTGAGGAGCAGATAAGCAACCTTATAAGCGCGGCAGAGGCATTAAAAGACGGCACTAGCGGTACATCAAAGACCTTGACGGAAATTGTAAGGGAAAACAAGGATAAGTATTTCAAGGAAGATGAACAGCCGAGAATAAATCTAGGTTTTCCCAAGCTTGACGAAATGCTGTGCGGATTAGAGGGCGGTGATGTTGTAGTGATAAGTGCAAGACCAGCGGTAGGAAAATCGGCATTTGCGGCGCAGATTACCTCATATATGGCAAGCGCAGGTAAAAAGGTGGGCTTTTACAACTTAGAGATGAAAGAAAAACAGATATACGAGAGGTTTTTGTCAATGCAAAGCGGAATGGGGCTTACAAGAATACGCCGAGCGGTAAGGTTTGTGGGAGATGAAGAACAAAGGTTTGACAAGGCAAATGCGGAACTGGAGAAAAAGGACAATATCATAATCACGACAGGCAGTAAGACGGTAAGCGAGATAAGGGCAGAGAGCCGACATATGGGCTATGATGTTATAGTCATTGACTATATGCAACTGTTAAAGCCTGATACGACATACAAGGGAAACAGATATGCGGAAGTCGGGGCTATCAGCAAGGCGGTCAAGGCGTTAGCTATGGAGCTGAATATCCCGATAATAGAGCTTACGCAGTTAAACAGGGTATCAATGGGGCGCGACAGCAAAGAACCGACAATGGCAGAGATACGAGAGTCGGGCGATATTGAACAGGACGCAAGCGTGATTATACTGATATGGAACACGAGCGAAAACGATACATCTCAAAAAGGCGTAAAGGTTGAAAAACAAAGGCAGGGCAAGACGGGGAAAATAAAAATGCGTTTCAACGGCGATATGATGAAATTTGAAGAATTGCCCGATAGTGATAACGGCACACAGGCAAACTGGACTTCATCAGACGAAGAAGAAACGCCGTTTGATAACTGATTGGAGGCTACATAATGGCAGAGCAAAAGTTTGTTAAGGGTTCGGAAGAATGGCAGATGTTCAATGATTACTGGAAATTATGCCAACATTACTGGAAGCCCGAAGAAAAAGATGAGTATTGGGAAAGCCTTATAGCTGACATTGATAATTTTTGCAGGAAGTATGGAAACGAGGTTTTCCCAAAGAAAATTAGCCTTGCATTTGTTGAAACGCTAGAGGCGAGGTCAAAAGAAATGAGAAAGGGGCAATGACATATGGATTTGTTGGAATTTTACGGCACAAACAAGGATTTTAGAGAGTATGTTGACAAGTATTGCGTAAAGCACAAATTAACAGTCGGGCAGGCGTTAGAGCATAAGCTGATTGGCAATGTGGCAGAGCAGTATTACGAATTATCTTTAAGGAGGCAAGGGGAATGAACAAGAATAAAGCTTTTATTAATCAGTGGAAAAGGATTGAGCAGCAGGCAAGCCTGATAACGCCAAAAGTCTACGCGAGTGTTGCACTTGCACTGCACAGGAAATGCGGGTGGGGATATCAGCGGATTAACGACCTGTTTGTTGTGTCACAGCACATTTGGAATGAGTGCGTAGACACAGGCGCGGATATGATAAAAATGTGTGAGGCAGAAACGGGGATTACGGTTGCAAATGAGGTTAATAGAAAGGAGATTTAAAAATGGGCGATAAAACCAAAATAGATTGGTGTGACAGCACTTGGAACCCAGTTACAGGTTGCTATCACGATTGCCAATATTGCTATGCGAGGAATATAGCACATAGATTTTCGGGCGGTGGTGAGAATTGGACTGATGATAAAATCATTGTACTTGACGAAAGAAAATATGATGAATTTGAAGAAAATAGGGCTTTGGCATATCCATATGGCTTTAAACCGACATTACATCGCTATAAGCTTGACGAATATGCCACTAAGAAAGGCAGAAACATCTTTGTATGTTCAATGGCGGATTTGTTTGGAAATTGGGTGCCTGATAGTTGGCTTGATGAAGTGTTTGAAGCTTGCGAGAAAGCACCACAGCATAATTATTTGTTTTTGACGAAAAACCCCAAACGCTACATAGATTATGATGTTTCTTGCGATAGAAATAAGTGGTACGGAACAAGCATTTGTAAAAATACTGATATGAAAAAGTGTGAACATCTTCCCTTGAGGGCGAATAAATTTATCAGTATTGAGCCTATTTTAGAATGTTTGGATATTATAAGCAGTCCGATTATTAATTGGGTTGATTGGGTAATTGTCGGTGCAGAAACAGGCAGACGCAAAGACAAGGTTATTCCCCAAAGAAAATGGATTGAGGATATTGTCAATGAGTGTAAGGCAAATGAAAAACCTGTATTTATGAAGTCAAGCCTTGCGGACATTTGGGGTGAACCATTGATACAGAAATTTCCGAGAGAATTAAAACATAAGGAGGATTAAGGTATGGATAGGCTAACGACAAGGATAGACGGCATTGCATACGGCAAAAGCGGTATCAAACGACTATCGAAAGAATATCATAGGGGAATATTTGAGTGTACGGCATTGGTAGAGCGACTAGCAGAGTACGAGGACGCAGAAGAACAGGGATTGCTTGTGCGTCTGCCTTGCAAATTTGGGAGTGAAGTATGGTATATAGATGACGGATACGGAGCATATAAAAAAAGAGTAGTAAAAGGTGTTGCAAATAACACTTTAAGTTTTCACAATCAAAAACATACATTAGATATATCGTGGGACAAACCTATAATGGGGTATTTTTCATACATAAGATGCCCTATGCCGATTAGTGATTTTGGAAAAACCATATTTCTAACTCGTGAGGAAGCCGAGCAAAAGCTGAAGGAAATGGAGGGAACGCAGAATGTTTGAATTAACGCCGATTAACATTATACATCTTGTTTCTTCTTTCTGTATGGCTTTTTTCCTCGGATTGTCCTATAAGACAAATGAAAGAGTTAGAAGTATTGCAAGAATAATATGGTTCATATCTGTATGCATTGTTTTTATATGTGCATTGGTTAGGTAGTGGAGGCTGATTATGCAGAGGGAAACGATTGATAAGGCAAATGAAATTTTAAACAGGATTGCGCAGGAGAGAAAATATTTAGAAGAATTAGAGAAAATCGAAAAAGCTACAGTCCCAGTTTGTATTGAAATATGGACAGACAAGGGCGAGAGAGAAGAAATAAGGCAGATGAAGTTGAGAAAAATTCAAAGACTTGAAAAGGAATTGGAGGAATTGTGATGACAAACGCAGACAAAATTAGAAATATGTCAGATGAGGAATTGGCAGAGTTTTTATATGATTTATCTTCACATTGTTATGAGTGTGGAGATTTCAACGGTTGCGGTTGCTATTACGGCAACAAAGAATGTCAAAATTTTACGGAATGGCTACAGCAGGAGGTAAAACAATGAAAAAGGAAGATTTTAAAGTTGGTCAAACAGTATGGATATATCTTATTGGCGACGCCGCGAGAGGCAAGAATACAGATGAAGAACGGATTGAGGAATGGGAAGTTTACTCCATTGGCAGGAAGTACATACAGGTAAAAAAGAAAAATTGGAGTTTTAGTAAAATAAAATTTGATATGACAAATAATTTTAGACAGTGGAATAATGGTTATTCGCCAGACTATGAATTATACCCCACTAAAGAAGAACTATTAAAAAGTCTTTGGAAAAGAATGGTTAAACGTGAAATACAAACGTCTATGTACACATCAAAAATACTTAATAAACTAAATGATGAAGAATTGAAAACAATACACAACATCTTAAAAAAGCATATGTAGGAGGCGAGCCAAAGTTGACAGCAGAAAAATCTAAAGACTGTAAATATCCCGACTGTGAGCATTGCGGATTTGACGATTGCGTTATGGAACAAAATGACATTCACTCAATGCTCAAACGCAGACGGTGGAGGGCAAACCCGACGGCATATCGGCAAAAGCAGAGGGACTACAGGATAAAGATAAAGGCAAATCTGCCACATTGTGACGAATGTGCAAATTGCGTACTTGTGAAGAAAGAAAAAGATGACGGTTTTAGACGGCTTTGCTTAGCGGAAATGCGCCTGATTGAGCAGAAAGTTTCAAACTGTCCCCAATGGTGCAGGAAGCGCACGCCGAGCAAAGACTATCTGAAACGGCGCGAAAATATACTAAGGCAGAAGAAAGAAAAATATAGGGAAAGAGAGGCAAAGGTAAATGAGGCTTATTGACGCGGACAAGCTGATTGAGGATTTAAAAGACTTTACCACATCGGCAGATGACGGAGTTGTTGAAAGCCCTATGGCACTGTCGATAGTCAGTTATTGCAAGGGCAGATTTATTGAAAAGGTAAATGCGCAGTCAACAGTCGGCTTGGGAATGGAGGTAGTAGAATGAACAGGGAAATATTGTTTAGGGCAAAATTTAGACGATTTTTAAAGTGGGGTGATTGATTATGGAGGATAAACTTATTAGAAACGAGCAAGAAGCCATAGAAGCAATTCAGTCAAATTATCCGACAAGCGGATATTATATGTTGAGAGAGGCGTTAGATATGGCTGTATCTGCATTAGAAAAACAGATACCCCAAATTCCAAACTATGAGGGCGACGGCTATTCAGAGGGCAAATTAGTCTATGATACTTGGATATGCCCGAACTGTTGGGAAGAATACGAGGTAAGCTATCATAATTATGATTATTGTCCAAAATGTGGACAGCGTATTCAACACGCGGATTGGGAAAGGTAAAAAAATGAATAAGTATCAAATTTGCGGAACAATGATAATATTTTTAATCGCCTTTGTCGGACAGATGTTCTGCTCTGATGAGGACTGATTAAAGGAAAGGTGGGCTTATGAGGTATAATTTTAACAAGCTTAGTAAGCCCGAACTCGATTTTTTATTAGATAATTGTAATTTTACGAATGATGAGAGCATATTATTAAATATGGCAAACAGAGAATATACAAACATTCAGATTGCGGAAAAGTTGAATGTGACGGTAAGCACAATAGAGAAAAAGAAAAAGGTGGTATATGGAAAAATAAAGGATTTTATGGAGGTAATCGAGGATATGACTACAATTTATGTTAATGGCGAGCGTGTCACGAAAGAGCAGTTAAAGGAAATGGAAATACGCATAGAAAGCGTTAAACGCATACTAGCGGAGAAATTGACTGAAAAGAAGTAATGTGTTAGAATGGCTAGTGTAAAATCTAGCCATTTCTTTCACCAAAAGAAAGGAGTGGCACTGATGAAAAAAATGAATGTAGCATATCTTCGAGTTTCCACCGAGGCGCAGACCGAGAAATACGGTCTTGATATGCAGAAGCAAAAGATAATGGACTATTGCGAGCGAAACAAGGTTGTGATAGATAAATGGTATGTAGACGGAGGCTACAGCGGAAGCAAGCTTGACCGTCCGCAAATCCAAGAGCTGTTAAATGACGCAGAGAACGGTCTTATAGCGAGGGTATTTATCTATAAGCTTGACAGGGTGAGCCGAGATGTCATAGACACGCTTACATTGCTTTACAGGGTGCTTAATAAATACGGCATTGAGGTAATCTCAATGACCGAGGACTTGAAATTTGACAATCCTATGGACAAGGTTGTTATCGGCGTAAATGCTCTAGTGGGACAGTATGAACGCGAAACAATAAGAATGAGAATGTCGGCAGGTATGCTTGAAAGAGTTAAGCGCGGTTATTGGATGGGCGGCGGCAGAATACCATACGGCTACTACTACGACAGGAACGACGGCATTTTACACCCTAAAGAAGATGAGGCGAAGAATGTCCGCGAGGCATACAAGATGTACATACAGGGTTATTCCTGCGATAGAATTTCAAAAATCCTTGGATTTAAGGGCGAGCGGATAGTAATTCAGATTTTAAAGCGCAAGTCGAACTTAGGCTATATTGAGTTTAAGGGCAACACATACAAGGGACTGCACGAGCCTATTGTTGATGAAAAAACCTTTTATGAGGCGCAGGAATGTATGGAAAAACGCCACACTAATACATATGTGGCAAATGACCATATACTTAGCGGATTATGCTACTGCGGCGTGTGCGGCGCACGAATGCGCTATCAAAAGTGGGGTAAATATCACAAGATTATATGTTACTCACAGCAGAAGAGCAAGGAATATATGGTAAAAAATCCCAATTGTGATAACATAAAGGCATTTGCTGACAAGGTGGAAAGCGAAGTAGAAGACAGTTTCAAAAATTTTATAATAAGAGTGGATAAGGCACAGAAAGCGTACAGCAATGTTGATAGCATCGAGGCATCTATCAAAAAAACAAATGCCAAGATAAAAAAGTTTTACACGCTGTATGCTGAAAACGAGAGTGACAACCTCTTGGAGCTGATAAAGGAAGAAGAAGAAAAGGTTATAGAATTAAAGAAACAGCTTGACTACGAAAAAAAAGCACATAATAATTCAAAAGCTGAAAAGCTTAATCAGATTAAAAGGGTATCTGACGTATGGAACGAACTTACAGACATTCAAAAAAACAAAATTCTCAAGGATTGCGTCGAAAAGATTGTTATTACGGGAAATGACATAGAGATACGCTTTGTTACATTTTAGTCTGATTTTTCCCAAGCTATAATCACTCCTATGATCATAGGAGAGATCAGACGCTTCCTACGCGACTCAAGCAACCCCATACGTGTCAGCCGTTCACTGAAAGATACGGCGTACAAGGCGATTTATGCCAAGGAAAACCTCACAAAGAAAAATTTAAGGGAACCGACGATAATGGAAATATCAGAGGAGATAGGCATATCAAAAGAAGATATAGTATACGCGCTTGACGCCATACAAAACCCTATGAGCCTGTATGAACCTGTATACACGGAAGGCGGCGATACTTTGTATGTGATGGATCAGATAAGCGATAAGAAATGCAGGGAGGAGAACTGGGTCGAGAATATTTCACTGAGCGAAGCTATGAAACGCCTCGACGAGAGAGAGAATGAAATCATCACTTTAAGATTTTTTGAGGGAAAGACACAGATGGAAGTGGCGGAATATATAGGAATTTCACAGGCGCAGGTGTCGCGTCTTGAAAAAAATGCGCTTCATACCATGAAAAAGTATCTTATGTTCTAATTTAATCTATTGACGAAAAACAAGAAACAATTTACAATAGAAGTTAAAGTAGTCTAAAGATTATGAAAGGAATTGTTACTTATGGAAAATGAAATTAAAAATGGCACACAGAAAACACAACGCCGCTTCAGCGTAAAGATGCTGATACTGACAATTGCAACGATGCCGCTTTTGATTGCGTGCGCGCTCATAGTATTTTTTTCCGCCCTTACCATTGAAGCAGGAATGGAGAGAGAGACGCT
>CANQSM010000026.1 GCA_947626525.1 uncultured Phocaeicola sp.
ACTTCGAGGCTCTCGCATTGCCCAATTCAGTTGAACGAGCAACGCACAGAAACCCACGCCGATGAATCTATATAGAATTCCTTTATATCCTCTTGTACAGATGTAATCTGTACATTAAAGTAGAATAATATGAGGAATATCTATAGAAACACCCCATAGGCATCTACCGTCGCCCTTGTTCCGACTGAACTTTAGAAACTTGCGAGATTTCGAAGTGTCAGGAACAAAGCGCATGATAAACGCTTTTCTATAAATATGTTTTTGTTCTCGTTTCCCTCCACATCCGCATTAGAAGAATTCTTTCAGATAAAAAATCCGTTATTGCTTCGGCGTAGGTGCTTCCTCATTACATGACAATCAATTATCATTACTCAAGAAGCTTCAAGAACTGAACGCAAAAATAAAGAATTAACATGAAAGTGCAAAAAAATCAATGATTATTCTCATAACGTCCGTTTATGAGTTCTGCACTTAAAGTCGGTTACATTGGTTAATACATGTTCAATCCGCTTATCCGTATTGCCCGAACAAGAGAAAAGGAACATATCATTTCGTACTAAATGGAAAAATGCTATTTATTGCGAGCAGAATACATATCAAACAAGAATAAAATTTTATGGAAACAGAATTTTCGTACCTTTGCAACCAATCCTAAAGATGTAACAAGTATGGCAAAAGAAAAGGTAGTATATGTATGCAGCGAGTGTGGGCAAGAATCTCCCCGCTGGATAGGGAAATGCCCTGCGTGCGGTGCATGGAATACTTTCAAAGAAGAGATTATCCGGAAAGATCCGGCCAACAAGCGTCCCCAATCGGGCATGGAACCCGTCAAATCAAAACCGATGACATTAGATGATATTGAAAGCGGAGACGAACCGCGATTCGATATGCATGATGAAGAACTGAATAGGGTATTAGGTGGAGGATTAGTTCCGGGGTCACTTGTTTTGCTGGGAGGAGAACCGGGTATCGGAAAGTCCACCCTTGTACTACAAACGGTGTTAAGAATGCCCGGGAAACGAATCCTTTATGTATCCGGTGAGGAAAGTGTCCGGCAACTGAAACTACGCGCAGACCGTATCAGCCATGTTTCTTCCGACTGTCTGATTGTATGTGAAACCTCTCTGGAACAAATATATACGCATATCAAAAACACACGGCCTGAACTGGTTATTATCGATTCCATACAGACCATTTCCACCGAAACGATAGACTCTTCCCCAGGCAGTTTGGTACAGGTACGCGAATGCGCAGCCTCCATTCTTAAATTTGCCAAAGAGAGCAACACACCGGTTATTTTGATAGGCCATATCAATAAGGAGGGAAGTATCGCAGGTCCCAAAGTGCTAGAACACATCGTAGATACGGTATTGCAATTCGAAGGCGACCAACATTATATGTACCGCATTCTCCGTAGCATCAAAAACCGTTTCGGCAGCACCGCGGAATTGGGTATCTACGAAATGAGGCAAGACGGCCTGCGACAGGTGAACAATCCTTCGGAACTACTTCTTTCACAAGACCACGAAGGAATGAGCGGCATTGCCATTGCTTCGGCCATTGAGGGGATACGGCCGTTTCTTATCGAGACACAAGCCTTGGTAAGTACGGCTGCTTATGGTATGCCCCAACGTTCGGCTACCGGCTTCGACCTGCGCCGGATGAATATGTTGCTGGCAGTACTGGAAAAACGGGTAGGATTCAAACTAGCCCAAAAAGACGTGTTCCTGAACATCGCCGGCGGACTGAAAGTAAATGACCCTGCCATTGATTTAAGTGTTATCAGCGCCATTCTCTCATCCAACATGGATACGGAGATAGAACGCACCGTCTGTTTAGCCGGAGAGGTGGGGTTGTCGGGCGAGATTCGCCCGGTGAACCGGATAGAACAACGCATCGCCGAAGCGGAAAAATTGGGATTCAGGCAGTTTCTGATACCCAGACACAACCTGCAAGGATTGAACACGTCCAAATTCAAAATAGAGCTCATCCCCGTAAAGAAAGTGGAAGAAGCGTTCCGAACGCTTTTCGGATAATCCCTTTTTCATCTTAACACCAAAAAATTATGATACAAGAATACCAATTAAGGGTATTGCCCGAACAGGCTGCCAACGAACAGTCGCTGAAACAATACATCAGCCGGGAAAAAGGACTTGACGCGCGTACCATACAGGCTCTACGCATATTGAAACGCAGCATCGACGCACGGCAACGGACCATATACGTAAACATAAAAGTACGCGCATACATCAATGAGCTTCCACAAGATGATGCGTGGCAACGGACCGAATACCCCAATGTAGAAGGAAAACCTAAAGTCATTGTCGTGGGTGCGGGACCAAGCGGGTTATTTGCCGCATTACGGCTTATCGAATCAGGCATACGCCCCATTGTGATAGAACGTGGAAAGAATGTAAGAGAACGCAAAAAAGACATTGCACGGATTTCCAGAGAGCATAAAGTCAATACCGAATCCAACTATAGCTTCGGTGAGGGAGGCGCAGGGGCTTACTCCGATGGAAAACTCTATACACGCAGTAAAAAACGGGGCAATGTGGACAAAATACTCAATGTGTTTTGCCAACACGGAGCAAGCACAACGATCTTGTCTGATGCACATCCGCATATCGGAACAGATAAGTTACCACAGGTAATTGAAAACATGCGCAATACGATTTTGCGTTGTGGAGGCGAAGTACATTTCGAAACACGTATGGAGAGTCTGCTTTTGAGCCATGGAAAAGTAAGAGGTATCATTACCCACACCGGACAAACCTTTACCGGCCCAGTCATCTTGGCTACCGGCCATTCCGCGCGAGATGTTTACCGCTGGCTATATAATAATAAGGTGGAAATGGAGACAAAAGGACTGGCTATAGGAGTCCGCTTGGAACATCCTTCGTTACTGATTGACCAAATACAATACCACAGCCAAAACGGACGAGGCAATTATCTCCCAGCCGCCGAATATAGTTTTGTTACACAAGTTGACGGACGAGGCGTATATAGTTTCTGCATGTGTCCGGGAGGTTTTGTTGTGCCTGCCGCCAGTGGCCCGCGTCAGATTGTAGTGAATGGCATGTCACCTTCCAACCGGAATTCCAAGTGGAGCAACTCAGGGATGGTAGTAGAGCTACATCCAGAAGACTTGACCGAAGAATCGCTCTTCGGATTATGCCAGACTTTTATCCATAGCGCAAAAGAGAGTGGGGACTCTAACAACGACTTATATCAGGAGATATTGCACGACAATGCCCACCCATTAGCTATGATGTGTCTCCAAGAGGCTTTAGAAGCCGCATGCTGGCAACAGGGCAATATGCGCCAAACAGCTCCTGCACAACGGATGGCTGATTTCACACGAAAAAAACTGAGCTATGATTTGCCGGAAAGTTCGTATAGTCCGGGACTGGTATCTTCTCCCCTACACTTCTGGTTACCCTCCTTCATCAGCAACCGGCTGAACAAAGGGTTCCTACAATTCGGACGCACTTCCAACGGATTCCTGACCAACGACGCGGTAATGATTGGCGTTGAAACACGTACTTCCGCCCCAGTTCGTATTACCAGGCATCCCGAAACATTGCAACATATAACAATTAAAGGATTATTTCCATGTGGCGAAGGAGCCGGTTATGCCGGAGGTATTGTATCGGCAGGAATAGATGGAGAACGTTGTGCTGAAGCCGCAGCAGCCTATTTAGCAGCAAGTGAGTAGCCAAATTATAAAATATGGGACATAGTAATCAGTGAAAAATGAAACCAGAAATAGCCATTATCGACCCTAACACTCTTTCGGCCATCGGATTGAAAAACATTCTTGAACGGATCATTCCTATGGCTGTCATACGTACATTCGGTAGTTTCGAACAATTCGTAGATGATACCCCGGATTACTATTTCCATTATTTTGTCTCTGCACAAATCTATTTCGAACATACTCCTTTTTTTACTCCCCGTAAACATAAGACAATTATTCTGGCCACCAGCCTTTCCCCACAACTAAACATTGCCGGTCTGCATGTACTTCATATTTGTCAACCCGAAGAGACTCTGGTAAAAGCGATTCTTTTGCTCAATCGCAGCGCCCACGAAAAAGGGTATCCAATAAAGAAAAAAAACGTGCATTATCCATTCACACCGCAAACAGACGATCTGACTCCACGGGAGAGAGAGGTGCTGGTATTGCTAGTACAAGGTCTCATCAACAAAGAGATTGCCGACCGTCTTCACATCAGTCTTACTACTGTGATTTCTCACCGCAAAAACATTACAGAGAAATTAGGTATCAAATCTATCTCCGGACTTACCATCTATGCCGTAATGAACGGTTTTATCGAAGCTGACAGAATCTAACACTCTTATCCGCATAAACTCCCCTACATATCAAAAACAGATTCTCTTTATGGAAAGCAAAATATTTTCCACACAAGAAGGGATTCATTACAATCAGACAAGAAACAATATATATAAACTATCAATATAATACTAAAACGAATAGTTTACATTACAATTTAAAAATATAAAGAATAAAAATATTTTTTGTGTCAGACAAATTCCGTACAAATACATCATTATGAAATTAAAATATTAATTTTGCAAATCAATTTAATACATATAACAGGCATTACAGTACAATAAAGGAATAAAATATGAAAAAACATGAGCTTTTTAACAACGAATCAAAAGAAAAACCATACCTATCGCAACCCATACAGACAGGTTTATACGATGCAGCCAATGAACATGATGCGTGCGGGGTCGGCATGTTGGTAAACATTCACGGAGAAAAATCACACGACATTGTAGAATCAGCGTTAAAGGTATTGGAAAACATGCGCCACCGAGGGGCTGAAGGAGCAGACAACAAAACCGGAGACGGAGCAGGTATTATGCTGCAAATACCACACGAGTTTATTTTACTGCAAGGCATTCCTGTTCCCGAAAAGGGACGATACGGAACAGGATTGCTCTTCTTACCAAAAGAGAAGAACGACCAAGCCGCAATCTTAAGTATTATCATTGAAGAGATAGAAAAGGAAGGGCTTACCCTGATGCATCTGCGCAATGTGCCCACTCGTCCGGAGATTCTGGGAAAGGCGGCTTTAGCAAGCGAACCGGATATCAAACAGATATTTATTACCGGATTCACGGAAACAGAAACAGCGGACCGGAAACTATACCTTATCCGCAAGCGAATCGAGAATAAAATCAGTATGTCAGCCATTCCTACTAAAAAAGATTTTTATGTGGTCTCGCTTTCCACTAAAAATATTGTATATAAAGGCATGCTTTCATCGTTGCAGTTACGAGATTATTATCCCGACCTGACGAACAGTTATTTCACCAGTGGATTAGCCCTCGTACATTCCCGTTTCAGCACAAACACATTCCCCACATGGGGACTGGCACAACCGTTCCGCCTCCTTGCACACAACGGTGAAATCAATACCATTCGCGGCAACCGAGGCTGGATGGAAGCCCGCGAGAGCGTACTTTCCACTTCCACCCTTGGAGATGTCAAGGAGATTCATCCTATTATACAGCCGGACATGAGCGACAGCGCTTCGTTGGACAACGTGCTAGAATTCCTGATTATGTCAGGACTAAGCCTGCCGCACGCAATGGCTATGCTCGTGCCGGAATCATTCAACGAGAAGAATCCCATCAGTGAGGATTTGAAAGCGTTTTACGAATATCACTCCATCCTGATGGAGCCTTGGGACGGCCCCGCCGCCTTGCTTTTCAGCGACGGACGCTTTGCAGGCGGCATGCTCGACCGCAACGGTTTGCGCCCCGCCCGCTACCTGATTACCCAAAATGATATGATGGTAGTAGCTTCCGAAGTGGGTGTCATGAACTTCGAACCCGGAGACATTAAAGAAAAAGGACGGTTACAACCGGGCAAAATCATATTGGTGGATACGGAAAAAGGAAAAATCTATTATGACGAAGAATTGAAAAGGCAACTGGCAGAGGCAAAACCTTACCGCACATGGTTATCCGCTAATCGCATCGAACTGGACGAACTGAAAAGCGGACGAAAAGTCCCCCACCATATTGAGAACTATGAACATAGGCTCCGTACATTCGGCTACTCAAAAGAGGACATCGAACGTCTGATTATGCCTATGGCCAGTACCGGAGTAGAACCCGTGGACGCCATGGGTAACGATACTCCGCTGGCAATACTCTCCGATAGGCCACAACTGCTTTACAACTATTTTCGGCAACAATTCGCCCAAGTGACGAATCCTCCCATCGACCCCTTGCGGGAAGAATTGGTCATGTCTCTAACGGAATACATCGGAGCGGTCGGCATGAATATCCTCACCCCCAATGAAAGCCATTGCAAGATGGTAAGGCTGAATCATCCCATTCTGACAAATACGCAATTGGACATACTTTGTAATATCCGTTACAAAGGTTTCAAGACCATAAAATTACCCCTTCTGTTTGAAACGGCAAAAGGGAAAATCGGCTTGCAGGAAGCCTTGAACGAACTTTGCAAAAAGGCAGAAGCATCCGTAACAGAAGGTGTCAACTATATCGTACTGACCGATCGTGACGTAGACGCCACACATGCAGCCATACCTTCCTTACTGGCAGTAAGCGCAGTCCATCATCATCTGATTTCCGTAGGAAAGAGGGTACAAACGGCATTGATTGTAGAAAGCGGTGAAATACGTGAAGTCATGCATGCAGCTTTATTACTCGGTTTCGGAGCAAGTGCCTTGAATCCATATATGGCTTTCGCCATCCTTGACAAGCTGGTAAAAGACAAAGATATCCAGTTAGATTATGCCACAGCCGAAAAGAATTACATCAAGGCGGTATGCAAAGGTCTATTCAAGATAATGAGCAAGATGGGTATCTCCACCATTCGTTCTTATCGGGGAGCAAAGATTTTCGAAGCCATCGGGTTAAGCGAAGAATTGAGCAAGGTCTATTTCGGAGGGCTCAGCTCATCCATCGGTGGTATCCGTCTGGATGAAGTAGCGAGAGACGCTATCGCCTTCCACGAAGAAGGAGCGTGGGGCAAAGCAGGAAATGAAAGTCAGCAAGACAATTCCTCGCCCTCCGCTTTCGATTTTCCTTTGTTAAAAAACAACGGTTTGTATTCTTTCCGCAAAGACGGGGAAAAACACGCATGGAATCCCGAAACAATCAGTACACTACAGCTTGCCACACGATTGGGAAGTTACAAAAAGTTTAAAGAATACACGCGCCTGGTAGACGAGAAAGAAAGACCGATCTTCTTGCGCGATTTCTTAAGTTTTCGTCGTAACCCCATTCCTATTGAGCAGGTAGAACCTGTGGAAAATATCCTGCGCCGTTTCGTAACCGGAGCCATGTCGTTCGGAGCCATCAGTAAAGAGGCACATGAGGCTATAGCTATTGCTATGAACAAGATTCATGGACGCAGCAACACAGGTGAGGGTGGCGAAGACGCTTCCCGCTTCCAACCGTTGCCCAATGGAACTTCGCTACGAAGCGCCATCAAGCAGGTAGCCTCCGGCAGATTCGGGGTAACGACCGAGTATTTGGTCAATGCCGATGAGATACAAATCAAGATAGCGCAAGGAGCCAAACCGGGTGAAGGAGGTCAACTTCCTGGATTCAAGGTCAATGATATAATAGCCAAGACACGTCATTCCATTGCAGGCATCTCGTTGATTTCTCCTCCTCCTCACCATGACATTTACTCCATCGAGGATTTGGCTCAACTGATTTTCGACCTGAAAAATGTAAATCCACAAGCTAAAATCAGCGTGAAACTGGTGGCCGAAAGTGGTGTAGGAACCATTGCAGCCGGAGTAGCAAAGGCCAAAGCCGACTTAATTGTGATATCCGGTGCAGAAGGTGGTACAGGAGCATCGCCCGCCTCTTCTATCCGCTATACGGGTATCTCTTCCGAATTAGGATTAAGCGAAACACAACAAACACTGGTATTGAACGGGCTGCGAGGGCAGGTTGTCCTGCAAGCGGACGGACAGCTGAAAACCGGACATGATGTCATCCTCATGGCATTATTAGGAGCGGAAGAATACGGTTTCGCCACTTCGGCATTGATTGTACTGGGTTGTGTGATGATGCGAAAATGCCACCAAAACACTTGTCCGGTAGGTGTCGCCACACAAAATGAAGAATTACGCAAACGTTTCCGAGGGCGAAGCGAATATCTAGAAAATTTCTTCACATTCCTTGCGCAGGAGGTACGTGAATACTTGTCAGAAATGGGATTTACCAAAATGGATGACATTATCGGCCGTACGGATTTGATTCAATGTAAAGACATTACAAACGATCCAAACCCCAAACATCACCTAATAAATTTTACAAGAATTCTGGCGCAAATCGACAACAACGCTGCCATCCGCCATATCACCAATCAAGAACATGGCATTGCCAACGTAAAGGACGTAGATATCATTAAGGCCGCCCAAGAGGCCATAGAACACGGAAAAGAAATTTCGCTGGAATATACCATCGCCAATACCGACCGATCCACAGGTGCCATGCTTTCGGGCGTTATCGCCAAGAAGTACGGTAACAAGGGATTACCAGAGCATACGCTGAATGTGAAGTTTAAAGGCTCTGCCGGACAATCTTTCGGCGCATTTCTTGCAGCTGGTGTCAACTTCAAATTAGAAGGCGAAGCAAACGACTATTTGGGCAAAGGACTGAGTGGCGGACGCATCGCCGTACTTCCTCCCATCCGCAGCAATTTTGAGGCCGAAATGAATACAATTGCCGGTAACACACTGCTGTACGGGGCAACCAGTGGAGAAGTGTATATCAACGGACGTGTGGGCGAACGCTTCGCTGTCCGAAATTCCGGTGCGATAACCGTAGTAGAAGGCGTAGGCGACCACTGTTGTGAATATATGACCGGAGGGCGTGTGGTAGTGCTGGGACCAACGGGAAGAAACTTCGCCGCCGGTATGAGCGGTGGTGTGGCCTACGTATGGAACAGAGAAGGCAATTTCGATTACTTCTGCAACATGGAGATGGTAGAGCTATCCCTTATTGAAGAAGCAGCCTATCGAAAAGAGCTGCACGAGCTGATTCGGCAACATTATCTGTACACGGGTTCCAAATTGGCACGCACCATGCTCGATGATTGGAATCACTACGCCGACCAATTCATCCAAGTAGTGCCAATCGAATACAAAAAGGTATTACAGGAGGAACAAATGAGAAAACTGCAACAAAAGATTGCTGACATGCAGAGAGATTATTAACACATGTAAACCGAATAACAATCCAGTTTTAAAATCGTAAATAATCATGGGAGATTCTAAAGCATTTCTAAATATACCTCGACAAGAGGCGGGATACCGCCCCGTAAGTGAGCGAATCACCGATTTCAGTCAGGTGGAACAGACATTGAATACAAACAGCCGAAAGTTGCAGGCTTCACGCTGCATGGATTGCGGGGTACCTTTCTGCCATTGGGCATGCCCAATGGGCAACAGGCAACCTGAATGGCAGGACGCTTTATTCAAAGGCAAGTGGAGGGAAGCATACGAGATATTATCGTCAACATGTGACTTTCCAGAATTTACAGGACGTATCTGCCCTGCTCTCTGCGAAAAATCGTGCGTGTTGAAATTGTCCTGCGACCAGCCCGTAACCATCCGGGAAAATGAAGCGGCCATTGTGGAAGCGGCATTCCGAGAAGGCTACATACAAGCAAGAACCCCAAAAAGAAACGGAAAAAAGGTTGCCGTCATCGGAGCTGGTCCGGCAGGGTTGGTGGTCGCCAACAGGCTGAACCGAAAAGGGTATTCCGTGACGTTGTTTGACAAGAACGAAGCTGCGGGAGGATTGTTACGCTTCGGTATTCCGAACTTCAAATTGGACAAAAACGTGATTGACCGCCGCATGAAGATATTGGTGGCGGAAGGAATCCTGTTCGAAATGGGGAGAGAGATAGATGTCCATCGGTTGCCTGAAGGTTTCGACGCTTATTGCATCTGCACCGGGACACCTACCGCACGAGATTTGAACATTGAAGGACGTAACTTGCGAGGAATTTATTTCGCCCTTGATATGCTTGCCCAACAAAACAGGATTCTAGCCGGACAAACATTTCCGAAAGACAAACTTGTGAATGCCAAAGGTAAAAAAGTGCTCGTTATTGGTGGGGGCGATACTGGTTCCGACTGTATCGGAACCAGTATACGTCAAGGAGCCATTAGTGTAACCCAAATAGAAATCATGCCAAAACCTCCTGTCGGATACAATCCCACTACTCCATGGCCGCAATGGCCTGTGGTCTTCAAGACAACCTCCAGCCACGAAGAGGGGTGCACACGCCGCTGGTGTCTCGCCTCTCGGCAATTTATCGGAAAGAACAATAAAGTGACAGGTGTAGAAGTGGAAGAAGTGGAATGGATTCCGGCAGCAGACAACCAACGCCCAACCATGCAACCTACTGGAAAGAAAGAGATTATCGAAGCAGACATGGTGTTACTCGCCATGGGCTTCCTCAAACCAGAACAACCGAAGTTCACAGAGAATGTATTCCTTGCCGGAGACGCTGCCACCGGAGCAAGCCTCGTAGTACGCGCCATGGCAGACGGCCGTAAAGCCGCTTCGGATATAGACGCATATCTAACAAGCACTTTGTAATAACAATTAAAAACTTCTGATTTATGTGTGGAATAGCAGGCATACTCAACATACAAGCTCAAACCTCTGATTTGAGAACCAAAGCATTGAAAATGGCACAGAAAATCCGACACCGAGGACCGGACTGGAGCGGTATCTACGTAGGCGGAAGCGCCATTCTGGCACACGAGCGCCTTTCAATCGTCGATCCGCAAAGCGGAGGGCAACCCCTCTACTCTCCAGACCGGAAACAAATACTTGCCGTGAACGGTGAAATTTACAACCATCGCAATATCCGCATCCACTACGCTGGAAAATACGATTTTCAGACGAAAAGCGACTGCGAAGTTATTCTTGCCCTTTATAAAGAGAAAGGTATCCGCTTCCTGGAAGATCTCAGCGGCATCTTCGCTTTTGTCCTTTATGATGAAGAAAAAGATGCGTTCCTGATAGCTCGCGACCCGATAGGTGTTATACCTTTGTATATAGGCACGGACAAAGAGGGAAGAATTTACGTTGCCAGTGAACTGAAAGCCCTCGAAGGATTTTGCGATGAATACAAATTCTTTCCTCCCGGACACTACTATTACAGTAAGGAAGGAAAAATACAACGCTGGTACACTCGCGATTGGATGGACTACGCAACCGTGAAAGGCAACAAAGCTTCAGCAATCGATATAAAAGAAGCTTTGGAAAAAGCGGTACAGCGTCAATTGATGAGCGATGTTCCCTACGGAGTCCTTCTTTCGGGTGGGCTAGACAGTTCCGTCATATCTGCCGTTGCCAAGAAATATGCCGCCAAGCGTATAGAAACCGATGGGGTAAGTGATGCTTGGTGGCCTCAACTCCACTCCTTTGCCATCGGACTAAAAGGCGCACCAGATTTGCTGAAAGCGCGTGAAGTGGCTGATTACATCGGCACGGTACACCATGAAATCAATTACACGGTGCAAGAAGGCTTGGACGCTATCCGGGATGTCATCTATTTTATTGAAACATATGATGTGACGACCGTCCGTGCGTCCACCCCAATGTATCTACTGGCACGCGTCATTAAGTCAATGGGTATAAAGATGGTACTTAGTGGAGAAGGTGCCGATGAAGTTTTCGGAGGCTATCTCTATTTCCACAAAGCTCCTACTTCGCAAGCTTTCCACGAAGAGACCGTACGCAAGCTTTCCAAGTTGCACCTCTACGACTGCCTCCGCGCCAACAAAAGTCTGGCAGCTTGGGGCATAGAAGGACGTGTGCCGTTCCTCGATGTGGAATTCCTGGATGTAGCCATGCGGCAGAATCCGGCAGCCAAGATGTGTCCCGGCAAAAAAATAGAAAAACAAATCGTGCGTGAGGCTTTTGCCGATATGTTGCCGGAAAGCGTGGCATGGAGACAGAAAGAACAGTTCAGCGACGGTGTAGGTTACTCATGGATAGATACATTAAAGGATATCACCTCCGCTGCTGTCAGTGACGAACAAATGAGGCATGCATCCGAACGATTCCCCATCAATACACCACTAAACAAAGAAGAATATTATTATCGCAGTATTTTTGAAGAACACTTTCCTAGCGAGAGCGCGGCACGAAGCGTACCCAGTGTACCTAGCGTTGCCTGTTCTACAGCGGAAGCGCTGGCTTGGGACACAACGTTTCAAAATATGAATGATCCCAGCGGACGAGCAGTGAAAGGAATTCATCTCTCCTCTCTCCCCTTGTCGTAACAGGAAAAATATATCTGAATATGACAGTCCTAAATAACTATTGCAGTTATTGGACAAAAAAGGTACTATAAAATATTTTGTGTAAATAAAAATACGGAATTCAAAGTACAATGAGTTCCGTATTTTTCATTTTATAAATTTGCAAAGACATTATAACGCATACCCCATAGACGTTATAACGCTTTCGGAAAAAGGTTATAAAATATATCCCTATTTTTATTCGCCTCTTCGCATAAAGGCTGAAGAAATTTTCCTATCTTGTCAAATCCTATAGTATAGGTATGAATGAAAATTTACGTGATAGAGAGCAACTTCTTCTTCAAAATAAAAAACCAAATAAATGCGCATATCCCTTTCAGCGTACTGGAAATACTTACCGCCCACCAAATACCGGAAACCCCTAACCCTAAATTAACCAGATAAAGGGCGATAGGGATACGGAGCAAATTTCCACTGATACTAATCATAGCCGGAGGAAGCGTGCGCCCCATTCCATAGAACATTCCTTGCATAGTAATTTCCAACATCATAAAAAGTTGCGAATAACCGTCTATACGCATAAAAATGCCTCCCGAAGTATAGGCTGCCTGTTCCGGAACAAAAAGAAAAAAAATCTCTTTTCCGAAAATAATGAAAAGCAGAGTACATGATATGCCCAATATCCCTGTCAGCCAAAGAGTGGTACGATAAGCCCTCAATACGCGCAATACCTGCCCAGCTGCGTAATTCTGTGCTACAAAAGCACTAAGAGCCGTAGAAAAACCTTGTGCCGTATTCCAAGTAATCGCTTCTATCTGTCCTCCTGCTGTAAAAGTCATCAAACCAATATGCCCACCTTCTGCAGCCGACAACTTACAAATATACATATTAATAAAAGCAAACAAGATATTCAACGTAGCAACAGGCAACCCCAATTGTACGATACGCATAACACACTTGCGTTTCAGAGCCACCAAAAATTTAAATCCTGAGAAAAGCGTCTTCTTTATCTTCAGTTGATAAATAAACAAACTGAATACAATAACCTGAGACAAGACCGTAGCCACAGCTGCTCCATTTGTTCCCCAGCCCATTACAAAAATAAAGAATGGGTCAAGAATCATGTTCAACACCAAGCCCCCAGCACTAATGGCAAAAGGAATCTGGCTTCTTCCTGCCGCATTAAACACACCGGTAAAGGTAGTCGATACAATAAAAAATGGTAATCCCAAAGCTACAATACGTAAATAGTGAATGGCTTGCTCTGTTATGCCCGGTTGCAAACCAAAAGTCCGCATAACGGGAAATGCAAACAGAAACAAAAAGATAGCCCATACCCCCGACAGGATAGAAGACATGGTAATATTATGCGATGCAAACGCAACGGCCCGTTCCGCATCCTTTTGTCCAATAGCCTGTCCCACACTCACTTCCGAACCTACTTTATTCAATAACGAAATAGAACCAGACATCCAAGTAAGGATACCTACAGCCCCGATAGCCGCCACCGCTTCACTGCCAATGCGCCCTACCCAAGCCATATCAGTCAAACTATAAGCCATCTGGATAAAAGAGGTTGCCATTATCGGTGCAGCCAATTTAAAAAGCTGACGCAATATAGGTCCATATGTTAAATCCCTAGTTCCTTCCATTCCTTTATTTTTTGAGGATACAAAAGTAGCACATAAAGAATGAATATACGAAAAATAAAAACTTCTTTGCACAATTAATACCTAGATTTCGTTGTTTTCTTAACATTTTAATCCTATTTTTGCAAAGGAAATGGTACAACATATCCAAAAATTAGTTTGTACTATTATCTATAAAGTTTTTATAATGGCACGGCTTCTGTTTCTAGTTCACACAACCTTGCCGGCCAAAATAAATTAAACGAAAGAAGCAGAAAAATAAAGAAGATGGAAACAGAAAAAAACGTACCTGTCAAAGTTTTGGTAGCAGAAGACACCGACAGTAATTATTTGTTGGTCTACACCATTTTGAAGAAAGAGTACGATGTAAAACGTGCCTGTAACGGATTGGAAGCAATCGAAATGTACGACACCTATCATCCGGATATCATTCTTATGGACATGAAAATGCCGAAGATGGATGGTTTCACAACTACCCAGAAAATAAGAGAACGTGACAAAGAAATTCCTATCATTGCCCTAACAGCCTTCGCTTTCGACCAAGACCGACAAAAAGCGATACAAGCCGGGTGCAACGATTACATGTCCAAACCCCTATCTTGCGACTTGCTAAAAGAAATGATCAGAAAGTGGTCTCCCAAACAATAGAAATTCAAAGAGGGTGTCTGACACTTCTTTGCCAAAACACCCTCATCATTATTTTATTCTTCCAAAATTTATCCCAAATACGATTTAAGCAATTTGCTTTGCGGACTTGCTCTCAATTTACGGATGGCCTTTTCTTTAATTTGGCGAACACGCTCACGAGTAAGACCAAACTTATCTCCAATTTCTTCCAAGCTCATTTCACGGTGATCAATACCGAAGAATGTCTGTATAATTTCCTTCTCACGCGGAGTAAGGGTAGACAGCGTTCTGTCAATTTCTTCCGATAAAGATTCACTAACCAACGAATGATCCGCCATAGGAGAATCATCATTTACCAAAACATCAAGCAGACAATTATCCTCACCTTCAACAAACGAAGCATCTACCGATACGTGGCGGCCGGAAACTCGCAAAGCATCTGAAATTTTATCTTCCTCTATGCCTAATTCTTCTGCTATTTCACCGGCGGAAGCACGACGTTCGTTTTCTTGTTCGAACTTAGCCAACGCTTTGTTGATACGATTAATGGAACCTACCTGATTCAAGGGTAAACGAACGATACGAGATTGTTCTGCCAATGCCTGAAGGATAGACTGACGAATCCACCATACTGCATAACTGATAAATTTGAATCCACGAGTTTCATCGAATTTCTGTGCGGCCTTTACTAATCCTATATTACCCTCATCAATTAAATCAGCCAAACTAAGGCCTTGATTCTGATACTGTTTAGCCACAGATACAACGAAACGTAAATTCGCTCTCACCAATTTGTTTAAAGCGGCTTCGTCCCCTTTGCGAATACGCTGTGCGAGCTCTACCTCTTCATCCACTGAAATCAGCTCCTCACGGCCTATTTCTCTCAAATACGCTTCAAGAGAGGCTGTTTCACGGTTCGTAATACTTTTGTTAATCTTTAGTTGTCTCATTTTCTAAAGTTTGGAAAATAATATGCGAAATTACTATTTATAATATTTCAAAGCTTATATTGTTGCAATAATATTCATTAATTAATCAAAATATCTCTTTCTCCTTTCCTTAATCCAAGCAGCCAATTTTTTATTGAAACCTTGCAAGATCCACACATTCTTCCACATGAATCAAATCATACAATTAAAGTAGTCAATAATGCCAACCAGTTTCTCTTTGTCATCCAATACCAACAAAGAATGAATCTTATAATGATTCATCATTTCTTCCACTTCGGAAATTTTCGCATCTCCGTATACCATTTTGGGAGTACGGGTCATAATGTCCTCTACCGACAATTCGAAAAACTTTGAACGAGAACGCTGCATTGCCCTACGGACATCACCGTCCGTGACAATTCCCAAAATCTGTTCATCCCGCATAGCCACAGCCAATCCCAACTTCCCGTCACTTATATGGATAATAGCCTCTCCCAAGTTCATTTCAGGTGGCACAACCGGCAAATTTTCTTTGTGCATGACATCTTTTACTCTTGTCAACAAACGACGCCCCAAACTACCTCCCGGATGAAAACGGGCAAAGTCCTTCGCCTCAAAATGACGGACCGCCATTAATGCACATGCCAAAGCATCACCCATTGCCAAAGAGGCTGTAGTGGAAGAGGTAGGAGCCAGATTCAAAGGACACGCCTCCCGCTTCACCGCCACACTCAGATGACAAGTGGAATATTCCGCTATCAACGACTTCGGATTTCCAGTCATTCCTATAATGACAATCTTGCGTTCCATCAGATAAGGAATGAAACGAAGCAACTCGTCCGTCTGACCGGAATGAGATATCACCAATACGATATCCTGAGAAGTAATCATTCCCAAATCGCCATGGAACACATCCAATGGATTTACAAAAAAGGAAGGAGTGCCCGTACTCGCTAATGTTGCAGCTATTTTGGCACCTATATGACCGGACTTCCCTACTCCCGTAACAATCAAACGTCCCTTACACTGGAAAATCAATTCAACCGCCCTGTCAAAATCATCGGTCAGCTGAGGAATCAACTCAAGTAAGGCAACCGACTCGTCCTGCAAACATTTCACAGCCCAATCTCTTATCTGACTCATAATACAGTTTTTAATACGGATTCCAATTGATTCAGATACAACATATTCGGCCCATCGCTCAAAGCATTGTCCGGATACGGATGCACCTCAAAGAAATACCCCGTAGCACCAAAAGCCTTGGCTGCCAACGCCATTGCCGGAACAAATTCCCGGTTACCTCCTGTCTTTCCTCCTGCCGCCCCAGGACGTTGTACCGAATGGGTACAATCCATTATCACGGTAGAAGTAAAACGTTTCATATCGGCTATGTTACGAAAATCTACTACCAGGTTGTTATATCCATACATATTTCCACGCTCCGTCAACCAGATATGCTGTCCACCTGCCTCTTTTATTTTCTCAACGGGATATTGCATATCCAGCCCCGACAAAAATTGCGCTTTCTTTATATTGACAATCTTACCGGTACGAGCCGCCGCTACCAACAAATCGGTCTGACGGCATAAAAAAGCCGGTATCTGTATCACATCCACCACCTCGCCAACCGGCACGGCTTGGTAAGACTCATGAATATCTGTGAGTAACGACAAACCGTATTTAGCTTTAACATCGCTTAACCAAGTCAGACCTTTTTCCAATCCCGGACCTCTGAAAGAATAGACCGAAGTCCTATTGGCTTTATCAAATGAAGACTTGAAAAAAATCTCCACTTGATACAACTCTTTCAAACGTACCAACTCCTGCGCCACCTCTTCCATTAATGAATAGGACTCCATTACACAAGGACCGGCAATACATATCGGACTTCCCATTTTCGGTTTATTTAAGTTCCACTTCATGCAAATTTCCTTCCTACTTACAACTGAAAAGTCTTTCCTTTCCCTGTTACAAGTTCCGAAACGAAACCTGTGCAACTCTCTTAATATTGCTACTTTCAGTTTCCCGTATACGTACAGTCCACAAACTCTGGTTGTACAGACAAATCACCTTTTATATCGGTTTCTATCTTTCCACCCGGGACCTCAAACCGTACTTTGTCAAAAAGAATCTTCCGGCTGTCATCCACTGTAATCAGTGAATCTCCGCTATAAATGGTCATGTTTCTTAATATAATACCATTGACATCCTGCAAACGAATCAACTTCTTACAATGAGCCGTTACATTTTCAATCAGTACGTTCTCTATAGGTGTTTCAGGAATACCCACAGCTTTGATTAACTGAGGGCACTCTTCCACAATGATATCACGAGCTACGATATTCTTATAAGAAGGTGTTAAAGAAGTCAATTCACGTTTCGGGTAACGAATCGCCAGCTCACCCACGAACGTCTTGCTACCCAACATATCCCACACAAAAGGTTGTCCGCTCAGTCTCATACGAATACGTTCATATATCAGATTTTCACCACCGCCTCCACGGTTACGTCGGGTTTTGAAACGGAGTCCGGTACCGGTTCCGTCAAACACACAATCGTGTACATAAAGGTTACGAATCATTCCCGCAGTTTCACTGCCGCAAGTGATACCTCCATGTCCCTTTTCAGCCAGACAATAACGGACAACAATATTTTCCGATGGCTTATTTACCCGTATTCCATCCTCACAACGCCCTGCTTTCATGGTAAAACAGTCATCCCCACAACTCAGCGTACTATACTCAATCAGCACATTTCTTGAAGATTCAATATCGATACCGTCACCACGTGGAATACCTACCGAACGAACTGTAATACCACGAATAATCACGCCATCACAATATACAGGAACCACATTCCAAAACGGTGTGTTTTCCAACGTAATTTCTTCCACCAAAACATCTTTACAGTTAATAGGTGATACAAACATTGGTAAAAAGACCGGAGTATTGTTATTTCCGTCATACAGACGTTCCTCTACCGGAGTTTCTACCTTAATATATTCTTCCACCACTCCGCCTCGCATCTGACGTTTTTGGATTTCACATTCCCGATCAGGACCTACCAACTTTCCTTTACCAGTTAAAGCAATATGTTCCTGCCCATTGGCATATACCAAAGCTCCTAACGAATATACCTCCACGCCTTCATTACGCGTAAACACAGCTGGCTGATAATCTTTGACATCTCCACTGAAATGTAATTCCGCACCTTCTTCCAAATGCAAATTCACATAGCTCTTCAGTTCAATTCTTCCAGTACTCCATACTCCGGCAGGAACCACTACCGTTCCTCCTCCTTTCGCACTTACTTCGTCAATAGCTTTCTGAATATTTGACGTAACCATCGTTTCCGGCTGGGCGCCATATTCCACAATAGACACAGACAAATCATTGAATACAGGACGAGTAAATACGGGCATTTCGAAAGGAGCCGTTACCGGAGCAATGGTATCCGGCAGATTCAATGCGCCGACTTGATCTTTTTCCGGTACGGCGACCTTTACTGAAGGAGTTGTTTTACAAGAAGATAATGGAATAATTCCCAACATCATAAATAGTTTCAACAGCTGCTTTGTGGTTCGATACATATTCTTCATAAATAATAGTTTTAAGCTTTAAAGGTTCAAATATATGTAAATTATTCAATTTGAATAGCATCTTTACCAATTTTATTTTATAGTTTTGTTGCCGATAACGAGAAACAAACTCTAAATATTATTACAAAACCATGAAAAATACTTTAAAAAATCCACTATGTGGAATTATCCCCCCGTTGGTAACCCCTTTGAAAGATAATGATACGCTTGACGTAGAAAGTTTGGAACGTCTTATCGAACACCTCATCCAAGGTGGCGTGCACGGTCTGTTTATCCTCGGTACCACGGGTGAAGAGCAAAGCTTGAGTTATCGTGTCCGCCAAGAAATGATTCGCGAAACATGCCGTATCAATAACGGACGTCTGCCTGTACTGGTCTGTATCACTGATACTTCACTGGTAGAAAGTATCAATCTGGCTCATACCGCAGCCGAAAGTGGTGCATCCGGAGTGGTTTCCGCTCCCCCTTACTATTTTGCACCGGGACAGCCAGAATTAGCTGAGTTTTATGAAGATTTGGTCCCGCAGCTTCCTCTTCCGGTATTCCTATACAACATGCCTTCGCATGTAAAAGTAAACTTTGCGCCGGCTACCATACACCGCATTGCCCAAAACCCACAAGTGGTAGGATTCAAGGACAGTTCCGCCAATACCGTCTATTTCCAGTCGGTCATGTATACCATGAAAGACCGTCCCGATTTTGCCATGCTTGTCGGTCCGGAAGAAATAACTGGAGAATGCGTGTTATTGGGCGGACACGGCGGTATCAACGGCGGCGCCAACATGTTTCCGGAATTGTATGTACGTATGTATGAAGCAGCTAAAGCCGGCAACTTGAAAGAGGTGAAACGTCTTCAGCAGTTTATCATGCAGATAAGTTCCGGTATTTACACCGTAGGACAGCATGGATCCAGTTACTTGAAAGGATTGAAATGTGCCTTGTCCCTGCTTGGCATTATCAATGATGATTTCGTGGCGTCACCTTTCCATAAGTTCAACGCCCCCGAACGGGAGAAAGTTCATAAGGCACTGGAGCAACTTCCCATTCAAAATGGAAAACTGATATTAGAAGACAGATAACCTACTTAAAGAGTCCCCTGAACAGCCATTCATTCATACAATCGTATGAATCTATTCTATGCGAAAGGGTAAGAGGGGACTCGTACAAGCGGGCTTCATCAACCTTTCACCTTAAAATAAAGAGAATGATTAACCTTAAAGAAAAACACTTATCATGCACATTATCGATTTAATTGTCTTCCTGATATTTACGGGAGGTATCGTTGTTTTCGGATGCTCTTTTTTCAAGAAGAAGACCTCTTCAGACGACTTCACCTCCGCAGGACGCAGTCTGCCAGGCTGGGTGGTGGGAATGTCCATCTTTGCCACCTATGTGAGCAGTATCAGTTATTTGGGTTATCCGGGAAAGGCTTTTTCCGGAGATTGGAACGCTTTCGTATTCAGCCTTTCCATCCCCATAGCCTCTTATTTCGCGGCTAAATACTTTGTTCCTTTTTACCGCAACATGGGCAGCGTATCGGCTTACAGTTTTCTGGAACACCGTTTCGGAGCTTGGGCACGTCTCTACGCATCGGCCTGTTACCTGCTCACGCAGATAGCACGCATGGGTTCCATTCTGTTCCTGTTGGCCTTGCCCATGAATATCCTGATGGGATGGAATATACAAATGGTTATCATCATCACCAGTGCCGCCATCATCATCTACTCCATGTTGGGAGGTATCAAAGCTGTCATCTGGACTGAAGCTATCCAAAGCTTCATCCTGATAGGCGGAGCATTAGCCTGCCTGGTCATCCTGTTGTTCTCTATGCCGGAAGGTCCTATGCAGACATTTGACATCGCCATGGCAGACAACAAGTTTTATTTGGGAGACCTGACCGGAGATTTAAGCCATTCCACTTTCTGGGTATGTCTGATTTACGGTGTGTTCATCAACCTTCAGAATTACGGAATCGACCAAAATTACGTACAGCGTTACCACACGGCTAAAAACGAGAAAGAGGCCAAATTCTCCGCCTTGTTCGGAGGTTACCTGTTTATTCCCGTATCGGCCATCTTCTTTTTAATCGGAACGGCTTTGTATGCCTATTATCAGGTCTATCCCGATTTGTTACCGGCCGATGGCATAAAGGCTGACTACGTATTCCCATTCTTTATAGTCAATCAGCTTCCCGTAGGTATGACAGGTCTGCTTATCGCTTCCATTTTCGCAGCAGGCATGAGTACGGTAGCCACCAGCGTCACCAGTTCGTCCACCATCATCCTGACCGACTATTACAAACGGTTCCGCAAACATGCATCCGACAAAGAACAGTTGTTCGTATTGAAAATATCAAGCCTGATTGTGGGAGTATTGGGAATCATCATTGCCATTGCCCTGCTGAATGTAGAAAGCATTCTGGACGCTTGGTGGAAACTCTCCTCCATCTTCAGCGGAGGTATGCTGGGTCTTTTCCTATTGGGCTATCTGTCAAAAAAGGCACGCAACATCGACGCCATCATCAGTGTCATCTGCGGCGTGTTGCTGATATGCTGGATTTCCCTGACATCTTATTTTAACGAAACGTTCGGCTGGAATTTCCCCGTCATTCACGAATATCTGGCCATCGTATTCGGAACCATGCTGATATTCTTCGTGGGATTCCTGAGTGCCCACTTGTTTTTCAAGTATCAGAAAAACAAAGTGGAATGATGATACGGAATGGCAGATAAACAACAGCGAATAACCAAACAGAAACATAGCGTAACAAATCGATTGAAATCGCATAGGTTGCGCTATGCTTTTATTCCATTGAAAACATACAAACTCCTTCTTACATAGGGTTATTCCATTGCAGAAGATACACATACCGGTAAAACATTGCTGGCACAAAAGCTATTGGAAAAATATAAAATCCCCTATTTATCATGCCAATTAACCGTAGAAAGGTCAAGGAATTACTCACTATTATTGATTTTTCAGCGTTTTTCTGCGCTTTGAGAACCAACAAGGGGACAAATGGGCTATAAAATTTTCACCTTATATGGGAGTTCATTTATAGGAATTCACTACCTTTGCATTCGGATTAAGGCAACTCTATCCAAGACATACGAATAAAAAGAAGCGTTATGCGTATCTTGAACTTGAAAACGTAGGAAATTTTCAAATTGCACAAAGATAGTATAATGGTTCTCACGCATATAGCGTGAGCTGCTATCGTTACATCTGTGCAAATGGCTTCCTACGACCTTCAAGTTTAGACATGGCATAGTTGGCTCACGTTTTCAATATATAATTAACATCTTGATAGAGTCAATCGAGAATATAACAATTGGAATATGAATAAATTTATCATTTCATTTCTGTTCATCACCGTTTTTCTGGTATCAGCTTGTAGTGATGATGAGCCAAAAGATGTGGTTAAGGAAATCAAAATGTCAATTTTACCGGAAACCGGCGTTATGTATGACCTATTCGATGATAAAGGAGAATACCCCATCGAGTGTATGCTTGTCATGTCGGAAGATAACCCTGGAGTAGTGGAACATCTCGGATTCAACGGAATCGAAGGCTTTACATACGAAAGAGGACACGAATATTATCTTTCAGTAAGGCGGACAATTCTCGCAAATCCCCCTGCGGATGGTTCCGACCGTACATATTCACTTATCCGTATTCTTCAAGACAGACTCGTCACAGAACCGGAAATCCCGGTTGACAAAGAGATTAAATCGGAAAAAGATATAGAATACTATGATTTGTGCCCTTTCGAGAAATATGCTGCCAACAAGGGATATATTGTTGATGAGGAGGGTAAAATACTCTATGACGATGGTTCATCGCTGCCCTCCTATAATGCTGCCCGTATATGGCTGAAGCATGTCCTCGATAAAGGAGATTCGAATTGGATAAAATTCCAAAGTACACCTTATCAGGCAATTTATTCGTTTGTCTTGTCTCCGTTCACCGATGACATTCGTTTGGTACGCAACAAATCATACGGTCCGATGTTCAAGGATGTCGTTCCTGAAGATGAGTTTATCCGTATTACTCAATCCATGAAATCCGGTGAAGAAGTTCGTTACGCACTCATCCTTGCCAATATCCATAAAAAGGGGCTTCAAAAGTTAGAATTTACCATAAAAAAGCGATAACTATTATAGACTGATTCCATTGGGATTCCCCTGCCTTGCGAAGATTGAGACACTCCGCTTGAAGTAGGTTGTTTCCCGAATCATCAGGAAGGAATCCTCCTTTGTGATGAGTGTGATGTGGTATGTCAGTTTGCAAGCTCGAGGCTGCTAAAGGTTACAACACCAATCTGTTATAAACCAGAAACAGTAGAGGGGGATCCTCCCGGCTGCCCCTCTACACTCGTTAACTCTAATATACTAATACAAACTTAGCCAATTACACATAATTAGCTACGAAACATATTATTGAAGTTTAAACACTTCCGTATGTAACCTAAAACAAGTTTTTCCTGTCATAAGATAATCATCTATAAAATGCTTATTTGCAAAATCTTACTACGTCAACCATATATGTTCATTTGAACGGGGCAAATGTATGAGTTTATCTTTAATAAAAAAAGAAAAGAAGAAAAAACTTAACCTACAACATGGCTGAGTATGCGCAGACCGAATTGTGATTGCTCAATATTACCCCATATTGGTGCACAGGAAAACGAAGCCAACAATATATCTTATCTATCACCCCGCTGAATGGAAATGCTCCGGTATCGTACAAGACGAAGGGAAGCGGAACGGAATGAAAATAAGCATGACAGCCGGAACGGAATGGCCTTTCGGAAGTCCGGAAATAACACTGGAAGACGCAGTCACACAAGCAATCTTCCAGACTTATACCTTAAATATGGCGAGCAGGACAGCAGGCCTGCCCGGACATAACCGTAGAAGACAAGACACAGCGTCCTTTTGCACAGTCAGACCGCCTGATGGCTTACCCAAAGGCAATAAAGTACATGAAAGATATCAAATAAACGACAGAAAACTTGGTCAACTCCATATTTTTCGTACATTTGAAGCGTTACTTTAAAACTATTACACTATGGAGCATCAACTTTTCTGGCTGGTTCCAGCCTCGTCTATTTTAGCGCTCTGCTTTGCGTATTACTTCTATAAGCAGATGATGAAAGTGAGTGAAGGCACTCCGCAAATGATTAAAATCGCTGCGGCTGTGCGGCGTGGAGCAATGTCCTACCTGAAACAGCAATATAAGATTGTGGGGTGGGTCTTTTTAGGGTTAGTCATTTTATTTTCCATCATGGCATACGGATTCCATGTACAGAATGCCTGGGTACCCGTCGCATTCCTTACGGGCGGTTTCTTCTCCGGACTGTCCGGCTTTCTGGGGATGAAGACAGCCACCTACGCATCGGCACGTACGGCGAATGCCGCACGCCACTCTCTCAACAGCGGCTTGCGAGTAGCTTTCCGAAGCGGTGCCGTAATGGGATTGGTCGTTGTGGGACTGGGACTGCTCGACATTTCTTTCTGGTATCTTCTGCTGAACGCATGCATTCCGGACAATCTGATAAATCCTGCCAGCAAACTTTGCATCATTACCACCACCATGCTGACTTTCGGAATGGGAGCCAGCACTCAGGCTCTGTTTGCCCGCGTAGGAGGAGGTATCTACACCAAAGCCGCTGATGTGGGAGCCGATTTGGTAGGAAAAGTAGAAGCAGGCATTCCGGAAGATGATCCACGCAACCCCGCCACCATTGCCGACAATGTGGGAGACAATGTAGGCGATGTAGCCGGCATGGGTGCCGATTTATACGAATCCTATTGCGGAGCAATCCTCGCCACGGCAGCATTGGGGGCTGCCGCATACATCCACACGGCCGATACGGTGATGCAATTCAAAGCGGTAATCGCTCCCATGTTGATTGCCGCTGTGGGAATTATCCTCTCTATCATCGGTATTTTCTCTGTACGCACTAAGGAAAACGCGAGTATCAAACAGCTCTTAGGGTCGCTTTCCGTCGGCACCAACTTAAGCGCAATTTTAATCATCCTTGCCACATTTCTTATCCTATGGGTACTTCAGTTGGACAGTTGGGCACTGATTGGCTGTTCCGTGGTAGTAGGCATATTGGTGGGAGTCATCATCGGACGCTCAACCGAATATTATACTTCCCAATCATACAAGCCCACCCGGAAATTGAGCGAAAGCGGCGCGACAGGGCCGGCCACCGTCATCATTACCGGTATCGGACTGGGTATGCTCTCTACAGCCATTCCGGTAGTGGTGGTCGTCATCGGACTGATTCTCTCTTATCTGTTCGCTGCTCATTTCGACTTGGCCAACATCAGCATGGGCCTGTATGGCATCGGCATTGCCGCCGTGGGCATGCTGTCGACATTAGGCATCACACTGGCTACAGACGCCTATGGTCCCATAGCCGACAATGCCGGAGGTAACGCGGAAATGTCGGGACTGGGAAAAGAAGTACGTCAACGCACGGACGCACTCGACTCATTGGGAAATACGACCGCTGCCACGGGAAAAGGTTTTGCCATTGGTTCGGCAGCTCTGACCGGACTTGCCCTGCTGGCTTCCTATATAGAGGAAATCCGAATCGGACTGGAGCGAATCGGCGAAACCATGCTGACGCTGCCGGGCGGAATAGAGAAAGCCTTGTCGGACGCTACCTTTATCGACTTTATGAACTACTATGAAGTGAATCTCATGAATCCGAAAGTATTGGGAGGAATGTTTATCGGCAGTATGATGGCTTTTCTGTTCTGCGGACTGACCATGAACGCAGTGGGACGCGCCGCCGCACACATGGTAGCCGAAGTGCGACGTCAGTTCAGGGAAATCAAGGGAATCCTTACAGGAGAGACGGAACCAGACTACGAACGTTGCGTAGAGATTTCCACCAAAGGCGCACAACGCGAAATGATAGTCCCCTCCTTACTGGCCATCATCGCCCCGATTCTTACCGGCCTCATCTTCGGGGTGCCCGGAGTGTTGGGCTTATTGGTTGGCGGGCTGAGCAGCGGCTTCGTGCTGGCCATCTTCATGGCCAATGCCGGCGGTGCATGGGACAATGCTAAAAAATACGTAGAGGAAGGCAACTTCGGAGGAAAAGGCAGTGAGGTACATCGCGCCGCGGTAGTAGGTGACACGGTAGGCGATCCGTTTAAGGACACTTCCGGACCAAGCCTGAATATTCTCATCAAACTGATGAGCATGGTGGCCATCGTCATGGCCGGACTGACCGCCTCGTGGAGCTTATTCTAATCTCCACCACTTGATGAGGCTGTCCCGGGAACAGCCTCCGGCAGGTGCGCATTCTATGTCCCTATCCAAACACGACATAGGATGCGCGCTTTCCATATCATGCACAACACTCGAACGGTAAAGAGCCGGCCGACTTCAGGGAATCCCTTCACTTCCGGGCACCACTTCGCTTTCGGGACACTCTCCTCCCCTCCTATGTCAAGCAAGCCCTCTCCCTATTCACCTGATATGCCCCAACGGGACAGCTCTTAACGTTGATCGCATGGGAAGAAAGGTAACATACAGCCTTCACGTCACGCCATCTTTCCCCTTTCCATTTACCTGTTCACTCCAATGAGCATATCGAGTCACCTAAGTGACTCATTCGTATCACTAATGTGACTTAATCTGCTCACCTAAGTGAGCAGGTAATCAACAACAGTATAGGATATGAAGTAAATTGACAATTCTTACAAAGAAAAGCACACACACCATACATCGCTTCCTAAAGCAAGCAACGCCTATTCCAAACGAACGTGAATCAGTCCCTATCAAATCGGTCATCATAACAAAGAAAAGCGTATCGATATGGAAAACTACCAAGATTGGAATTTACCGAAAAAGAGCTTACTTATTGAGCGCCCCACAATGAGGGCAAACGCCTTTCTTTTCTATCTCCTTTCCACAATAACCGCAAATATATCTGTGATCCATCTTATGCAAATATCCGCAAGACCAACTTAGAAATACAAATAAGCAAGGATATCCTATATAATATAAAGTAGTGACGGTAAAAAACAGATAACAGAACAGGCAAACCGTTCCCAATCCCAACAGGTAAAAGAAAGCCGTAGAGAAATCCGTTTGGTGGAACAAATCGTCCAGCACAGCCAAAGCGACCATGATAATAGCCCAGACACTGGTGATGAAACAGGCAAGAATACAGGGCAACTCAAAAGGGTTCAGCGTAGGATGGTAATAATAATGCCGCCACGTTTCGGGAACAAACAACTGCATACTTGCATAAAGCGTAGCCGAACATGCCACCAACATGCACAACAACACAGGGTATATACTTTTAATGTCCCGATAACCGGAGATATGCAAAGGCTGCCTCTTTATCCTGCGATATAGGAATAGCAGCACAAACAATCCAAAAGCAACCAGAAATACAATTACATGTACATTGCTGAACAGATGGATGAACTTGGATATGGGATCTACCGGTACAACTTTCTCCAGCAGAATCTGCTCGGGTACCCATCCCATCGTCTCCTGGTCGCAAGCCACTTTTATCCAAACCGGTTCAACGGTATCTTTGGGAACAATCCGATAATCAGCCACCACCAACTCGTCTCCTTTATATACATACAGTGAATCCCTTCCCGATGCCTCCCGGTTCAGTTTCAAGGAATCTCCGATAACCTGAAAATTATAATTGGTCGCATAATGATGTTCCGATAGAAATTGCAAAGAATCACGCACTTCCTGCGTCATATCCCAATCCGAATAATCCGGTACAGGATAGCCGCACGCCGCCAACAGTAAAGTGACGCATCCCGACACGACGAGCGCCAGCTTCCGGCTAATCGCTTTCTTTATCCGTTCCATACACTTTCATCTGACAATGTTTACAATCGAACTCCAGCCGGAAACGCCTCCCATCCGTGGAGACCAAAAAGAAAGGTTCCTTAAAGGGAGAACGCACCTTATGATGCGTGGGACACCATCCCATGCTATAACGCAAGCAATGTTTGCAAAACATCAGCACAGCTTCCCTTACAGGCTGCTTCTCATAAGCAGGAGCGATATGCCGCACGCCGTGCTCACGGTAAAAAGCCTCGGTTTTCGAGTTCATCACATTACCTAAATAAGTCAGTTCGGAAAGCGGATAGGCCACTTCCGTCCGCTTAGGTTGACTCGCCGGGCGGCGATAAACTATCCGGCGAACTTGCAACAGACGGTCCACAGCCTGCCTGCGCCACTCTCCTATCAAGGATGAAGGCAAAAACCAGTTGTCGCTCCACGCAATCTCCACCTCCGAAAGGCCAAACGGAGTATTCCCTAACTTACCAAGTTGTATACGGATATTCTCAGCTTGAGGGGTACGTGCAATCTCTTTCTTCCCAGGGAACGAGAGGGTAACCCGATTGCCGTCCTCATCAGTCAGTGTCAACGTAAAGCCAAAAGCAGTCTCCCCGAGATGAAAAGCGAGGGCTATTTTCCGTTCTGCCGATTTCCTCGCCATTTCTTTCTCAAACTCCTGATCGAAATTCCGGTACAACACCGTCCGAGGGACTATACGAGGCATATCCTGCAGATAGAGCTTGTTGTTTTCCACCTTATTGATTCTGAAACCTTGCAACTTCCCGGAGGAGTCCACGTAACACACACCATCGCCGTTATGGAAGGGTTTCACTCCGGCTACCGTCAGGAAGTTGCCGCGAACCTCCTTTACAGTACCCATCTCTTCCCCCATGGATTTAGGCGTATCGAAAGAAAACAGATCCGAAGTACGGCCAGAAAGAAAGTAATGCGTGAAACCACGGTTAAAACTCTTGTCCAATTGGGGGCGAAACAGCGTGACAACCTTGCCGGAAGAAGAAGGTACATACTCTTCCCGGCGCTTGAAGATGGCATCCAGCTGCTTCCGGTAATAAGCCGTCACATTCTTTACATACGACACATCTTTCAGTCGCCCTTCTATTTTCAGAGAAGTGACTCCCGCATCCAGCAAAGCCTCCAACCGGTCGCTCAGGTTCAAATCTTTCAATGAAAGTAAATGTTTAGGACCGACTATCGTCTGGCCAGTAGCGTCCTCCATCGTAAAAGGAAGTCTGCAAAACTGCGCACACTCCCCACGGTTGGCACTCCGGCCGAAGCATGCCTGCGACACATAGCACTGTCCGCTGTAGCTGACACACAAAGCTCCATGTACAAACACTTCCAAAGGAACAGGACACGCAACATGTATGCGTCGGATTTCTTCCAATGTCAACTCTCTCGGCAAGACAACTTGTCCGAAACCTACATCGGCCAAAAAACGAACTTTCTCCACGGTACGGTTATCCATCTGGGTACTGGCATGCAACGCGACGGGAGGAAGATTCATTTTCAGGATTCCCATATCCTGCACAATCAGAGCATCGACCCCTTCCCTATATAAATCCCATATCATAGCTTCCGTATCCGCCAATTCCTCTTCTTTCAGAATCGTATTGACCGTGACATAAATCCGCGCGTTATAAAGATGTGCATGAGCGACCAACAGTCCTATATCCTCCACAGAATTACCGGCTGCCGCACGAGCCCCAAAACGAGGTGCACCTATGTACACCGCATCAGCCCCATGGTTAATTGCCTCTATCCCACATTCCAGATTCTTCGCCGGAGCCAGAAGCTCTATCTTTCTCTGTTCTATCATTCTTCTTTTCATTACCGCAGACAAGCACTGTTCCCCACTGATTGCATTCAACCGCTGCCGAGCGCCCTCCTTTCATTGTCTATAACCATGCTCCTTCATATCAGGAAGACATTGTCCATTATTTCCGTCACACCAGTCCCGTTTCTTTATCTGATTTGTGTTATATCGTATGGAGTCTCCTGATATACATAATAATTCAGCCAATTGGAGAACATCAGATTGGCATGTCCTCTCCAACGAACCAAGGGAGCATTGTCCGGACAGTCATTCCGATAATAATTCTTTGGCATCTCAATGGAAAGACCTTTGGACAAATCCCGTTTATACTCCACATCCAATGTATTCGGCGAGTATTCAGAATGCCCCGTTACAAAGATTTCCCTACCGCCACGAGCCATGACCATATACACCCCGGCTTCATCGGATTCGGCTATCAAGTCCAACTCCTTTACTTTCAGGATATCCTCTCGGTGGAGTTCTGTATGTCGGCTGTGAGGAACATAAAACACCTCATCAAAACCTCGGAATATCGGCAAAAACGGATTATTCATATGATGTTCGAAGATACCGAACATCTTCTTCTCCAGAGGATATTTGGGAATGCCGTAATGATGATACAATCCAGCCTGAGCAGCCCAACATATATATAAGGTAGAAGTGACATGTGTACGTGCCCAGTCAAAAATGCCGGAAACCTCTTCCCAATAAGAAACCTCCTCGAAATCCATCTGTTCAACAGGCGCTCCTGTAATAATCATACCGTCAAAACGCTCCTCACGCATACAATCAAAATCCTTATAGAAAGCCTTCATGTGCTCCACTGGCGTATTCTTAGACGTGTGGCTTTTCAGTTTCATGAATGATATTTCTAATTGCAAAGGCGTATTGGATAACAGACGGATTAAATCTGTTTCCGTCGTAATCTTCAAAGGCATTAAATTCAGGATGACAATTCTCAAAGGACGGATATCCTGCTGAATGGCTCTTGAATGATCTATCACAAAAATATTTTCATGCTTTAGCAACTCTATGGCAGGTAACTTATCAGGTAAATTTAAAGGCATAGTTTTTCAATTAATCAGTTAAATGTAAAATAGACCAAGCAGACAGAGATATTGTCCGCTCCTCCTGCGCAACAAGCCTCCTCCACCAGTAAATCACTATCAGCCGAACCGACTAGCAGCTTCTCAATTTCTTCATCCGGCAACATTCCAGTCAATCCGTCCGAACAATCCACTTACCTCCCAAAAGAAGTGTGGCACAAAGATAATATTATAAAACTAAAAAGACCTACATCCTCTAAAAAAAGACAAATACAAGAGCTCGTTTTTTGACTATTTTAAACAAATCATCCATAGAAAAACACGAAATCACGCTGATTTCCACTGTTCACTTACCCAGTTTGCAGCAAATCTGCGCTCATTCGCGTTTCCAATCACACCAGTCAAGATACAGGCAAAACCTTCCTTCGCGTTACAAAGAATTCTTATATAATTGTGCCATTACCTTCTGGTAACGATTTTCCAAATCCATATATTTTTGCTGGTTCCGATAGATAGACTCCACTTCCGTAAAATATTCAATCACTGAAATTTGCCCTGCCATCAATGCCTGTTTCAGATAATCAAGCGTATTCGTCATCAACGAAAGGTCATAAGCCGCCATCGATTGTTTCAATTGTTGTGCCTCATTAAACTGAGCATGCAATTCGGCCTCAATACGTAATGCCACATTTTGCTGTTGCAGCTCGGCACTTAACGATTCTGCCTTGGCCTTTTTTACTTTCCCCCGGTTTTCAAATAGAGGAATGCTACCTCCCACTATGAAACCATGGATTTCATCCCCAATGCCTCCACTTCGGCGATATCCTACCTGCAAACCTGGCAACCAACCATTCTTATTCACTGTAACAAGCTTACGGGCCGCTTCCTTTTCGGCCGAAACCGACTGAAGCTCATAATCACTCTGGAATACTTCATCCCGCAACTGATCAAAATCGGTCAACTCCGGCAATACAGGATATTCGCTATCATCAAAAGTCAAAGGCAAATTCCCGTTCATGGCAAGCAAGCTCTGCAGAGCCGTCCGGAACGCCGCATCATTTTCGGCTACCTCCGTATTGACAGCCATCAATTCTAATTTCACCTTATTGGTTTCCAATATATTCGCGTCTCCTGTCTGTAATCGTTTTTCATAAAACTTCACCAATTCCTCAGCATTGGCTTTCCGATTATTCAGTAAACCTTTTTGCTGGTTCAAACGTATCAGCTCCAAACACAATTCCTTGGCTTTTAGCAATACATCCCGCCGCATCAATCCGAAACGCTTTTCATACGCCTTATCCTGCAATTTGCCATACTGATTGCGGGAGCTATACAAGGTCGGAAAATCAAATCCCTGCGTTACGGTCAGTTCCGACTGATTCGGATCTGCCTCCCGACCATATTGGTAGCTGTAACTGACCTCCGGATTCGAAAGATTATTCTCTATTTTCGTCCCCGCTTTCTGTGCAGACAGATTTTGCTCCCCAGCCTGCAACTCCTTATTGTTCTGCTCTATATTCCGCAAAATGCGTTCAATGGAATTGGTTTGCGCCCCCATGCCGCCCACATAACACAGAAGCACCATAGTCATAGTCAAGGTTTTCATATCTTTACCTCCTTTTTGCGATTCATCATCATGTAAACAATCGGAATTATAAATCCGTTCAAGAATGTGGAAGTCAGTAAACCTCCCAATATCACCTTAGCCATCGGACTCTGAATTTCATTTCCAGCCAAATCACCGTTAACGGCCAGTGGTATCATAGCCAAAGCCGATGAAAGAGCGGTCATCAAAATCGGGTTCAGGCGATCTAACGATCCTTTTATGACACTCTCATGCAATGCCAGCCCTTCACTGCGCAACTGGTTATAATGAGATATCAGCAACATACCGTTACGGGTAGCGATTCCAAACAACGAAATCAATCCAATGATAGCCGGAATACTGATTTCACCGGTCGTTATGAACAAAGCGAACACCCCACCAATCAATGCCAGCGGCAAGTTTATCAAAATGATTCCACTCTGTGCCATATTCTTAAATTCAGAATACAGCAACAGGAAAATAACGAAAATAGACATGAGGGAAGTCAAAAGCAACGTCCTAGAAGCAGCCTGCTCACTTTCAAATTGTCCTCCGTATTCCACATGGTATCCTTCGGGAAGGGTAATCTGTCCGGCTACCCGATCCTGAATGTCATTGACCACGCTACGTACATCGCGTCCCGAAGTGTTGGCGGATATCACAATCTTACGCTTCACATTCTCACGACTGATGGTATTGGGCCCCATGGACGAACGTACTTCCGCCACATAATGCAAAGGCACTTTCCTGTCTCCCGCATCCATCATCAACTGACGAACTTTTTCTATCTCATCCCGGCTGTCATCCTTTGTACGAACCACCAGATTAAATGCCTTTCCTTCTTCATATACCTGAGAAACCACTTCACCGGCCATGTTCACATTCACAAACTCTTCAAATTCCGGTAAAGAGATACCGTATTTGGCAAGCATTTCACGTTTCGGAACAATATTCAGTTCCGGACGTTCTATTTGCTGCTCCACGTTCAAGTCGGCAATGCCTTCCACACTGCGGATGGCCTCCTTTATCTGATTGCCTAACGCGAACATCTTATTCAGATCTGTACCAAACAGCTTAATGGCAATACTGGCCTTTGTCCCACTGAGCATGGCATCAATACGGTGACTGATAGGTTGTCCTATTTCGATATTGGCACCAGTTATCGTCGAAAGCTTCTCTCTAACCTCTGCCGTCAGTTCCTTACGCGAACGGTCTTTCAATTCGAACGGCGCTTCAATCTCCGAAGTATTCACACCCAATGCATGCTCATCCAGCTCGGCACGTCCCGTTTTACGGGCCACGGTCTGAATCTCGGGAATTGTCATCAGCAACTCCTCTGCCCGATGTCCCATCTTATCGCTTTCCTCCAAAGAAATACCCGGTAAGGAACTTACATTAATAGTGAAAGATCCCTCATTAAAAGATGGAAGGAAACTATGCCCCAATGTGAAGAAAAAGCCCAGAGCAATCAGAAACAGAGCAATCGTACCACCTAATACGATTCGCCTATGTGCCAAAGCCCATTCCAAAGCCACCGCATAATATTTTCGTAACCATACAGCCACAAAACTTTCCTTAGGCAATCCGTCTCCTTTATTTTTTCCTAACAAATAGCTGCAAAGCACAGGAGTCACCGTCAGGGCAACCACTGTAGACGCAAACAGGGCAACGATAAACGCAATACCCAACGGAACCAGCATACGCCCTTCCATACCTGTAAGGAAAAACAAAGGAACGAAGCTTACTATAATAATCAAGGTAGAGTTCAAAATCGGCATACGCACCTCTTTGGAAGCATTAAACACCACCTCCTTCACGGAAAGTCGTTCCGGCTCCGGAAGCATCCGGTTTTCCCTCAACCGCTTCCATACGTTTTCCACATCCACAATGGCGTCATCCACCAAAGAACCGATAGCAATAGCCATACCTCCCAAGCTCATCGTATTGATAGTCAGCCCCATGAAATGCAGTACCAACACAGAGACCACCAACGAAAGCGGAAGGGTAATCAATGAAATGACCGTCGTACGTACATTGGCCAAGAAAAGGAACAAAACAATCACCACAAAAACAGCTCCCTCATACAATGAAGTCTTTACGTTACCAATAGAACTTTCTATGAAACGCGACTGACGGAATATATCCGTAGACACTTTCACGTCCTTTGGCAGATTCTGCTGCAGATCTTTAATCGAATTATCCAATTTTTCCGTCAGCTCAATGGTTCCGGTCTTCGGTTGTTTGGTCACTGTTATCAGCACTGCGGGCTTTCCTTCCACTGAAGCCGTACCCAATTTCGGCTCCTGTCCCCCAATCCCGACATCCGCCACATCTTCAAGCAAGACAGGCATCTGATTGACAGTTTTCACCACCGCACGGGCCAGTTCATCCACATTATGGGTGGACAATACCCCTCGTACAATATACTCATTCCCATACTCATATAGCACGCCTCCATTGGCATTACGGTTCATATTGCGTGTCACCGTCATCACTTCATCCAGCGTCACCCCATAATGTTTCATACGTGCCGGATCGAGTAAAATCTGATACTCCTTGATATCACCTCCCAAGACAGCCACCTGAGCCACTCCGCCAGTAGAAAGCAAGCGGGGACGAATCGTCCAATCAGCCAATGTACGCAAATCAAGCATGGAAGTACTGTCCGCTGTCAGCCCGATAATCAGTAATTCCCCCAAAATGGAAGACTGCGGCCCCAATGTCGGTTTACTCACATTATCGGGAAGCTCCTCTCCTACAATCGCCAACTTCTCCGATACAATCTGTCGGGCCAGATAAATATCCGTTCCCCAGTCAAACTCTACCCACACCACAGAAAAACCATTCGTAGAGGAAGAACGGACACGACGTACATGCGTCGCCCCATTTACAGCTGTTTCCACCGGAAAGGTAACCAGCTGTTCCACTTCCTCGGCCGCCATTCCATTGGCTTCCGTCATAATCACTACAGTAGGCGCATTCAAATCGGGAAAAACATCTACTTCCGTATGATAGGCCGTATAAGTTCCCCCGACCAACAACAACATAGCCGCCGCCAAAACAAGGATTCGGTTATGCAACGAGAAACGTATAATTTTATTCAGCATAGTCCGTCCTTTTAATGTTCATGACTGTGAGCAGGGATCGCATTCGAAGCCGAAGCCAGTTTCACCTGATAAGCTCCCTTTGTCACTACTTTGTCACCCGCTCTCAGCCCGGAAAGAATCTGCACCTCTTTTCCGTTATCTGTCCCCGGCGTCACTTCCTGCTTTTTATATCCCTCTTCATCCAATTGCAGATAGACAAAGAACAATCCCTGCTCTTCCGTTAAGGCAGTTTTGGGCAACACCATCGTGTTCGGCATTTCGCTCGACAAAAGATAAATCTCCACAAAAGAACCGGGAACCACTTCTCCCCGATTATCGAATTCAAACGTTACCGGGATAAAGAAAGAAGAAGCATCAGTCGCTTTACCGAAAGACAGCACCTTCCCGTGCAGTTCATCCAGTTCATACACCCTGTCATCGTATGGAGTTTTAAAATTGGCCGACCGAATCTGGCCCAAATACTTGTAATATTTCTCCGACACCTCTGCACGTAAAAACAAACGACGGTTCTGGGTTATGCTTACCAACGGTTGTCCCACCGTTACGTAATCCCCCTCCTTCACCAGGCAACTCTTCACATAGCCTCCTATCGGAGCTACAATAGCCTGCCTTCCGGAACCCCTCGACTGGGCAGCCAAAGCCTCATAACTTAACTTCGCATTTTCATAATTTTGCCTGATACCGGCAAAATCCTTTGCCGAAACAATTTTATTTTCAATCAGCTTGGAAGCTCTTTCATACTCCTGCCTGGCCGTTTCGTAAGCTATTTTAGCCCGCTGTGCCGGATCACCGTCCGCCATGCTGCCCGTGGCAATCGTCAGCAAGTTCGCCCCTTTCCCTACACTCATGCCCTCCGTCACAGACGAACCGAAAGAAACCATACCGGCCACATGGGCCACCACCGTAGCCTCATCTCCCTGGGCCGCCTGTACCTGCCCGCCGGCAGGAATCACCTGACGGAAAGCTTTGGGCTGTATGGTTTCCACCACGACTCCCGCCGCCTTGGCTTTTTCAGGCGAAAGAATGATTTCATCCGAATGAGAAGATTCGGATTCGGTTTCATGACTATGCCCTTCGTGCGAACTCCCATTACCGCACGATACAGATAACAACAAGGCACCGGCAAATGCGCCCCATAAATATAGTTTTTCCATAATTTAAGATTAGAATTTACAATAAAAAGAACAAAAAAGAAAGATTCCGCATCCCGAAAGGGAGTTCCGTTCCTCCCAATCAGGCACAAGGAGGCGCACGAAGCCCTTCCGTACATCGCACGGTAAGGCTATGAAGAGATTCAATATAAGTGAAATTCAACTCCTTAACCGGTTCATCAGGTATTCCAAGCTTCAAGATATCCGCAATGGAATAGAGAAGAGTGATGAACGGAAAATAAGACAACATATCCGTTCCGGAAGAAGGGACGGGACAATAAAATTTAGTAACACAACCGCCTTCACACTGTTCCGGTAAAGAATGATGACGGGCTGTTCCGCAAGTCTGCTCACAAGTCGCCCAATCATGCTGCAAACAAATAAAATTCAAATGGTGATGGTGCGGGAAAACCGACGCTGTCAGCATCACCATGCAGACAACCATCAGCACATAAGCTATGTTACGTTTCCATTTCATTTTATTCATTGTATAATTTTCAGGCGCAAAGATAAAATCTATTTTTAATCCATACACACTTTCGTTGTAAAATTACACATTGGGGACAATCACTTTGCAAGTTGGTTGCATGATTCCCCTCCCACATAACAGGAATCGTCAAATACAAAAAGAGCCTTGCGAAGGCATAGGAAAACCATTCGCAAGGCTCTTTCACGCTTATATCATTACTTTTCGTATTTCAATTCCTCATCGACTTCACATACTTCCACTTTTTAATGCCATCCATCCATTTTTTCCGGCCATAATATACCGGAGCCTTGCCCGGAGAACAGAAGTAAAGGTTCTCATCCCGGTCCGAACCGATCAGGTTCCCATCCTCGTCCGTATACTCGTACCAGTAAACCTCACACGGAGAGGAACGGTGTATGAATATACCCGAATGAAAGAACAA
>CANQSM010000027.1 GCA_947626525.1 uncultured Phocaeicola sp.
GTTCTTTGTAAAGTTACAAAATATCTATCATATTGGCAAATAATTAGTTGACTAAATTCTGAATATCCCTAATTATAAAAAAAAATACTATTATTTGCTTGTATATAAAAAAACAATTATATTTGCACCCAAAATTCCTCCGTTACCTGCGAAGTAACGGATACTATCCGGAGACGGAACGGGTGTGCGGAAGAAAGTCGATAAAGATAAAAACAAGCTTCCTAAAGTTGATGCTAAAAATTCTGAAAGCGAGCCTATTAAAGATGAAGAAGGTAGCGCGATTGAAGTTGATGATATGACCAAGGCAACACAGATTCAACTGATCTCCAATTCAAATGCGGCACAAGGTGGTGATGTTCCGACTAAGATTCAGTTGGTCATTACGGATAACTTCGGTTATGAAGTTACTAAGACCATCGATGTTCCGTTCATTATGACATTCCAACAATAATAGTTGAATTGTAGGCAAGTTTACGTCCCACGGATGTGGGAGGTAAGATAAAGAAAAGAGACGGGCTTGTCCGGACTGTTCACCGTACAAGGCAATCCGATAGTCTCCTTTCGGCATCGCTTTTCATATAAGATAAAGGCATAGAGAAGATGGTCACATAGTAATAACAAGTAAGCACCGTTCACCGTCCAACAGTCCGCTGGACGGTGAAGTCAGATAGCTGCGAAAGCCGATGCACCTATCTGCATGGACCGTCCAGCGGCCGCTGGACGGTGAACGAAGCAATAAGGAACAAACAAAACACATTCGTAACCATGGCGATTCATATAGGTGGGCGGGTACTCCAACTACCGGCAGATCACCGTTTTTATTCCGATATGTGGAATTATCGGTAAATCTTGTTTTGAAATGTCGAATTGTTTATATACCTTTGCGCCAAAGAAAGAAGAGACATGAGAATTGTATCACATAAAAAGTTGAAGGAGTTCTATCAAACCAAAGGGAGGGAGGACGCAAGAGTGGCCCTCGAACGGTGGTATGACATCACGGAAAAGGCATCCTGGAAGAATCTTTCGGAAATCAAAGTGGACTTTCCCGCAACGGATTATGTGGGCAACCAGCATTATGTATTCAATATCAAAGGAAACAACTACAGGCTGGTCGTCGTGGTGAAGTTTACAATCGGGTACGTGTTCATCCGAAAGGTTTGCACCCACCAAGAGTATGACCTGTTGGATTGTTCAACCATTTAAAAAGGAAACGATATGAGCAAGATTACCAAAGAACAGTACGAATTTGCGGTGGCAAGGGTGGAGGAACTTCTGCCGTTAGTCGATGACAACACGCCTGCCAATGACAGGAACGCAGTGGAACTCAGTATGGTGTCCGACATCGTGATTGCCTATGAAAAAGAGCATTATCCGATGGAAAAGCCGACGGTGGCGGAACTCATAGAGCTTTCCTTAGAGGAGAAGGGCATGACGCAAAAGCAGCTCGCCCATGAAATCGGCATCAGCCCCTCCCGCATCAACGACTATATATCGGGCCGTTCGGAACCGACGCTGCGGATTGCCCGGCTTCTGTGCCGCATACTGAATATACAGCCTTCTGCCCTGCTCGGCATTTAGGGAAGGGAAAGGAAGGACTTTACAGACTGTTGCCGGAGGCCGCCGGCATCTGGGCGACAAGGTTTTCATACAGATGGCCCGGATCGGGCATCCTTCATGGCAACGGAATGCCGGTTTTTTCCCCGATGCCACATATCCTCGTTTTTATCCCTGAACTCTTTCTCTGACGGCCCGCTTGCGAAGGAATTGAATGTAAATACTTTTAGTTTCAGTGATCGTAGGCCTAATCTTTATATCGAACTCACGTCTCTTTACTTCTTGAAAGCAAGTCGCAGGACGAACCAGGCATGGTGCAGGTGCATCAGGGTACTCGGCAGTCTGTGATGCGGGAAGCACGGCATGAAGACACAAAAAAAGAGGGTAACCCTTGGGGCCATATTGAATGGCTTTTGGGTCACCCCCTTTCTATTTATTATCTTCTAATAACCGTTTGCTTTTAGTTATCAGTGATCGTGGACTTTACAGGAACAGTAATGAAACCAGTCTGGATAGTACCCCAACCATAATCTACGGTAACTTTAATGTAGAGATTGAATGCTGAAACTTTAGTACCATTGTTCTTGTAGGTGATGAAACCATAGTCAGAAGTCTTGGCATCACGACCATTACCCATTGTAGCATCGTCTGTGTTAACTTTCAACTCTACCGTTGCAGGAACACCCTGACGGACACCGTTCAAGTCACATTCTGCATGATCTATATCGGCAGTAATCTCGAATGGTCCGTAGAAGCCCCAGTAATTAGTATAGTCACTGAAGTTGCGATTACGCCAATCGTACGGAGCAATCAAATCTTCCAAGCGGATGAATGAACCCTTTTCACCGAAGTCGACACCGTCGATGAAGTTATCAGCGGCTTGTTCTGCAATGTTAACCGGACGGATGAAGTTAGCCTTGAAGTGATCTTTGCCATCAAATGTAATAGTAACTTCCTTATCCTCGTCATCGCATACATTACCTTTAGCACCGATATAGGTGTACATCTCGCCGGTATTCAACAGCTGTTTGGCAATATCACTTTCCTTGTTATAGGTTACAGTGTTTAGAGTACCTACACCTGGACCTGGATTGTTATTGGTAATAGTAGCTATCAGTTCTCTTACACCGCCTACTGTAGCGTACAATTTCGTACTATCTGCTGGATCTGTTGTAAAGGTTACATTAATATCACCAATCTTCGTGATATTCCTAATGTCTTTAACACAGAAGAAGTATTGTATTCCGGTCACTGCCTTGTCAAGTTTCAGTAAGCCCTGAGTTCCTTCCCTACTAGCATTTGGCCAAGTTGTGAACGGAGAATTCAAATCATTAACGAATGTACAGTGAGCCGGGTCATTATCGGTCGTGCTACTTGGTACGGCGACATTAAACTTGGTATAAGTCTTGTCTGCATCCCAATAGTTGGAGATGAAGTCGGCTTTTGTTACATCGTACTCCTTCTGGATATTTTCTACCGTAGCTTTCAGTAGCAATTCAACATAAGCACCTGTTTGGTTTGCACCCGCATAATATCTTACACGGTGAGTCAGTTGCTTACCGGCATTTGCCCACAAATCGGCTTGAGAAATAGTCCATTTGATTACGTGAGTAGCTTGAGTCTCCGCATCTGTTGTTTCTTCACAAGTACCCAAATCATTCTCTTCCAGGTCTGCACTCAATGCACCATAATCGTAGAAGTACGGATAAGTTGCGTGGAATTGTTCTTTGCTCATATCGAGTACATTGTACACCTGAACATTCATATCCTTAACCGTTGACTGTTGTGTAATGTTAGCCTCATCGCAATCGAACTCGAAGTTTTCGATAGTCAGAACCTTTTGTTCCGGAGCAGGAGCGCTTGACTCTGCAATGAATACCTTGATGTAAGCTACCTTTACGATATTCTCACCATGCATTAAACGAACACGTACAATCGGAGTACGGCCAATTGCCGCGTGACCTGCGGTTTCAAACACTTTCGGGGTCAAAACGCCATCAGCCAAAGTCACGAAGTCTGCCTGATCGGTTGCAGGAGTACCTACCTTATAATTCTTTACCACATCAAATGCGAACGTCAGACCAAGTTTCTCCAAATCAGCAACTTTGATATTGTCACCGCCTTCACATGGCAATTCATGAGCTTCTACGCATCCCTTCAAGTCCAAGCTTTTGTTGAAAACAACGATAGTATCACAGTATGATTTAGAATCGTCCTCAGTAATTCCTTCTTCCCAAACAACTGTTCTATTGTATGCGTCATTGTCTCGTACGGCAATTCTAGTTCTATAGTGCTCGTCTTTATTAGCGATACCTTTCTTTTTAGCTTCGGCAGACGGGTCAGCGATAGCCAGGTTACTCAAATCTTTCTTGAATACTGTAGCATAATCAGAAGTAACATTTTCGCCGTTTTCTTTCTCTACATTCAATGCGAACACAGAAATCTTGTCACCTGTAGCGGCTATTCCCTCAATATTGACTTTGACTTTCAAAATACCGTCCGCAAAGGAAACGAATTCGGGAGTCATTGCAAAATCTTTGGAAGCGGCAGCACGTGTGCCGTGATAATCCAAGTTTGGTTTCACCAGGAATGAAAGATTGTCTTTCAGTTTATCAACGTTGGCATTGGCCGGATTTACATGATATTCGGCATAGACAACCGGATTGATAGTAGTGTTAGCTGTCGCGGCTGTCGTAGTTTCGTCTTTAGAATCTTTCTTATCTAAAGTCAGTGCTTGATAAGCATAAGAATCATAAGTCAGCCCCTGCACGCCATCAACATACACTTGCGGGATGAAAACCAAGCTACGCAAATTGTTGGTCTTTGAAATTGTAACACTGCCTAGTTTTCCATCAGCCAGTGTCACATTGGATAGAACTACATCATTCTCATTCTCTACAGCTGTAATGCCCGTACCTCTCCAAGCGATATCGGTAGATTCCTTAAAGGTACCATCAGCATTGTAGATGTCAAAATAACCTGTGTCTTTATTAGGCTTATAGTAGCAACCATCTGTACCATTCGTGCCCGGAGCACCTGGAGCACCTGGAGCACCCGGTTCGCCTGGTTGGCCCGGATCACCTGGAGCACCCGGTTGGCCCGGTTCACCCGGATCACCCTTTTCGCCAACAGCTTTATAAGCCTGTTTTACGCCATCTTTATACCAATAGCCATCCTCTCCGATACTCCATACTGCAGCATCTGTACCCTTTATACCATTGGTGATTTCATAAGAATTACCATCGCTAAGGGTAATGGTGATGCCATTTGTTCCCTTGGCGACCCCTGTTATTACGCTACCGCTTGAGATCAGCTTGTTAACCTGATCTATAGCCTTAGCGTTCGCATCAATTTGCTCCTGTAAGCTATCGATGTCGTCATCGTAGTCCTTACAAGATGTGAACGTCCCTGCCGTACCCAGCATAAGGGCACCGAACAGGATCATACTCAAATACTTCTTGCTCATAATAAAAACTTTAAATTTATAAATTTAAAAAAGTAAAAGTAAATAAAATCTCTCGCTTTCGATTCCTTCCGCACACCCGTTCCGTCTCCGGATAGTATCCGTTACTTCGCAGGTAACGGATACTGTCCGGAAACGGAAGAATTGCTTGGATATAAAGGCAGGACGGAATGGTCTGTGAAAGGGAAGATGTCAAACAGGTTTATTGTCTTGACATGTCCGGAGTTCTCTCTTTACTTCTTGAAAGCAAGTCGCAGGACGAACCAGGCATGGTGTATCAGGGTACTCGGCAGTCCGTAATGCCGGCGCATGATGTGAAAGCGTTCGATGAGCGAAGCACGGTGATTCCGAGTGGTAAGTCCTTCCTGGAGATAATCGACGATGGTCAGGTGGGTGTTGAATAAAAGGCGGGATTTTTTCATGACGCGGATGCACCAGTCGAAGTCGGCGGAGAAGCGGTATTGCAGGTCGTATGGCTCGGCCAGTTCCCTGCGGGCGAAGAATGCCTGATGACACACCAGCATACCTTGGCGGAAACTTTTCCAGGTAAGATGCTCCGGTGCGGAGAAACGGCGCATGCGGATAAAGTGGCCTTCCGCGTCCACTATTTCCGTCTCTCCATACAGCACGTCGGGAAGAGGCATTTCCGGTGAGGCGCTTTGGGCTTCCGTCAGCGCATGGACCATTAGATGCAGGGTGTCGTCTTCGTGCAGGCAATCTCCGGCATTCAGAAAACAGACATACTCTCCGCTCGCCAGCTTCAGTCCTTTGTTCATGGCGTCATACAGTCCCTTGTCCGGTTCGCTGACGATGGCATGGATGTGCGTACGGTAGCGGTTGACGATATGCATGGTCCGGTCTTGCGAACCGCCGTCGATGATGATGTATTCCACATTCTTGTAGGTTTGGGTCACGATACTTTGAATCGTGTCCTCCAGCACGGCTTCCGCATTGTATGTGACGGTGATAATGGAAAACTTCGGATGAAAGAATTGGTTATGCGTCATGTTCGGTCGCCTTGTTATAAATCTCGATATATTTCTTGGCAATCGTATTTTCCGAGTAACACGATACGGCTTTACGGCAGGCCGCTTCGCTGAGTTCCTGATATTCTCCTTCGTTCAGAGTCCAGTGGATACCGTTGGCGAAGTCTTCCACCGATTGGTATTCGGCCACATATCCGTTGTGCAGATGGTCTATCATCTGCGGAATGCCTCCTACGTTGAACCCTACGCAGGGGACGCCGCAAGCCATGGCTTCCACGATGGTGTTGGGCAGATTGTCCTGTAAGGAAGGGGTGACGTACAGGTCGATGGCATTGTATATGTCTACCAGCCTCTTTTCATCGCTTACGTAGTCCATGCTATACACCGGAAACGGGAGAAGTCCGTCGGTTTGTTGCGCTTGCTTCCCTACGACCACGACTCCCAACCGGTTCCGCATGTCCGGATATTTGCGGCTTAGCAGTTCGCAGGCCCTAATCAGGTAGTCCACTCCTTTCCGTTTATCGGTAATCTTCAGTGAACCGAAAAGCAGGAGTTTCTTGTCTTCCGGCAGCCCGCACCGTTTTCGCGCCTCCTGTTTGTTGCGCGGCATGAACAGATTGGTGTTGATGGCATTGGGAATGTTGGTAATGGTTTGTCCTTGTAACAAGGTGCTTTGGCGGGCCAGCGACTCTAACCAGCGGCTGCAAGCGACAAAAGTGATTCGGGTATTTTCGAACAGCTTCTTTTTCTTCCGGAATGTACGGTAGGCAAGGTCTTTCTTGCCGCCTCCCCCGTAGAGCGACGGGCAGTGGTGGCATTCGGTGGTGTAACGTTCGCAGTTTCCCGCGTAATGGCAGATACCCGTAAAGGGCCACATGTCGTGCATGGTCCAGACGACAGGCTTGCCTGATTCCACTATTTGTCTGATATTGCGCAAAGAGAGCATGCCTTGGTTGATCCAGTGCAGATGGATGATGTCGGCTTGTTTGAATTCCGGTAGGGAAGTGATGTCAATACCGGTATTGGCGAGGTCTACGGAAAACAGTTCATGCCTTTTGAAACGGTTGGCTTTCCAGATGACGATGCGTTCCCAGATGAACTTCCAGATGTTTAGCCACGATTTCTTCAGTCCGATGACGGTAAGCTGGTCGGTCTGCTTGTCGCGTACCAGCATTTTAGCCTTGATGCCATTGCTTTTCAGTGCTTCCATCAGGCGTCTGGCCGCAATGGCGGCTCCTCCTATTTTTTCCGATGTGTTGATGATGAGTACTCTCATAGGCTGCTCCGAATGTTTCTGCAAAAGTACGTTTTTTTCTACTTTCCCTTACCATTTTTTGACCTTAATTAGTCGCAGGAACAGGTGAATTTGTGCGTGGACGGCCATTTTCATGATGTAACACCGGTCGGCGAACCTTCGCCGGAAAGGGTAAGGGGCGGCTCCTTCGTGTCTTTTTTGTTGCAGGCAACGGTGCAAGGAGAGGAGCGGCCGTTCGAAGAAGAGTTCGGTAAGTACTTGTTGCTGTTTGGCACGCAGGCGTTCGTACTCTTCCGGATGTTGTTCCAGAAAGCCGATGAGCGCCACGGCTTCGTCCATGGTCGTCACATGGCATTCGTCGATAATCAATTCTTTGTGCGTCACTTCTTCCCGGTTCATGAGGACAAGACTTCCCAGGGAGATGGCTTCGGCGACGGAATTGCCCCGGATGGGGCGTCCGCCCATTTTCAGAAAATATTTGGAATGGAACACGGCCTGCAGGTTGTCGGCAATGCGTTGCCGGTGCAGGAGGATGGGATACCCTTTGTCCGCCAAAGGCCGGAAATGAGGCGGAACGCTTGTCACGGGACGTTCGGTGGTGGAGTTGATTTCCATGAAGATACCTTCTCTTTTGCCGGGAGGATTGGACATCTGTTTCTCGTATTGTTCCATCAGCCGTTGCAGTGTGTCGCCTTTCAGGAAGGTATAAGGAAAGTCTATCTCATTGTTTGCCTGCATGTCGGTGACGACCCGTCCGCGTGCCATCTGGTTGAGGGTAACATCGTATCCGAAGCGGGCACGGTCGGTAGCCATGTTCGCTTCGCCTATCATATAGGCAAACAGGGTATGGGGATATCGGCGGACCACCCGTGTAGGCAGGCTGACGTTGATGGAAATCACTATATCGTATTGTCCCCAGTCCACCTCTTCGCAGGTTATGGAGTACTCTCCGTGCGTGTGCGCGCTGCCCGGACACATGAATTCCTGTGTAGGCAGCTTGTCCAGTGTATGGTCTTTCAGCATGCGGAGGTAGGGAGTCATGTGGGGAATGACGTAACGGTACAATTGCGTTTCGGCATCCCGCTCTTCTTTTACGATGTAGAAGTCTGTGTCCAGGTCGGCTACCAATCCGATGGGGCCGACGCGTACCTGGGAGGAAAGCAGGATGGAAAGGGCGTTTTTCTCGGCAGGTGGACAGACATAAAGGTCTTGGTAAACGTCCTGTTTCACCAAGGCGATTCGTAAGTTATGGGGGGGGGAGAACTTCTGTCGTATCTTTATGGGTTGCTGTCACGAGGTTGTCCGGAGAGGACTTTATCCATTTTAGGTAAAGGTAGCGCAGGACTTTTCCTAATAAGGTATAACGTATGCCCCAGTCTTTGAAAGCGGCCGGGTAGAGGCTTTCTATCTCCGGGTCGGCTGCGACGGGGGCTGTACGGGGAGGCAGACGTACGGGCTGCCCGTTTACCGGGCGGTCGTATTCGTAGCGGCCTATCCACTTGGAAATATGGAAGTGTGTCCCGTTATAGATACCGATGTTCCGTACTAACGTTCGGGCAGGGGTCAGGCATACTCCCTGGTGGCGGTAGATGGCTATTTCCCAGCATACATCCCAGGGAATGGGCGATTTGTCAAGGGATTTCAGGCAGGGGAACGAACCTCCGTATTGCATACGCAGGCAGTCTTCTTCCGTAAGTCCCTGCAAGGCCTCGTTCCGTGTGGTGTAATGTTTGAAGGCTTTCCATTTGTGGCGCCAGGTGGCCCATCCCCATCCGGACATGTGGGGAGTGAAATAGGTATCTCCTTTATCGGTAAGGCAAAGATTGGTGAATCCGGAGATGTGCATCACCTTTTCTTCTTCGTAGTATTGTTCCAGTGCCTCATTCATGTAAGTCAGGAAGTACGGGGAGGTACAGATATCGTCTTCCAGCACGATGATTCGGTCGTACGTTTCGAAGAGAGAGGCGATGCCTTCCAGAATATTGCGTTCCAGATAGATGTTGACGGGACGTTCGATGAGTGTCACCTTTTTGAATCCTGCCGTCCGGCGTAGTGTCTCGCGAAGAAGGCGTACCTGTTTCCAACTCTTTTCATCTTTTCCTCCATCGGAGAAGATGAAGAGTTCCGTTTCACCGGCCAGCTTGTTTTGTTGCAAGTGCGCAATGGTCTGTCGGGCGGTGTCCAGGCGGTTATAGACAAACAGCGCGACGGGTGCGGGAGATGTTTGGGTATGAGAAGTCTGTGTCATAATAAAGGAGTGGATAAGGCATGGCGCAGAAACTCGGAAGAGAATTTCCGGTCTTCGGCGATGCATAAGTTTACCATATCGTATGGGAGAGACAATAGCGCGTCCGGAGAAGCGGACAGCAGCTCCTCCCTTTCCATGAGGCGTGACCGGAGCCCGTACCGTTCCAGCAGGGAAGTGATGCGTGAAAGCCCTCCCGATAAATTCTTCAGTGCGACAAAAGGTTTGTTGAACAGCAGGGAAAAAATGATTCCGTGGAAAGAGTCGGTGACCACAAAACCTGCTCTGCTGAAACCTTCCAGCCATTTGTCCGGAGTGGGAAAACGGGCGAAGGTGAATTTGCCGAGATGTATTTCTCTTTCGGCATTGACGGTGTAGGCTCTCTTGCCGAGCTTTTCCGACAACGACCGGACCAGCGTCTGATGTGCTTTCTTGTTTCCTAACAGATAATAGAACAGGGTATCGTCCGGCGATGATTGCGTGGCGGGGAGCAACTGTTCGTAAAAAGAACGGTCGAACAGGAGGGTAGGGTCGGACACTTGGATGGCCTCCTGTCCGAAGATCTCCTTGCAGAGGCATACGCCTTCCTGTTCCCGTACCGAAATGGATTGAAACTGTGAAAGTAGTTCCCGAATCCGGGAAGTCAGGGTAAGAGAACCTTTCCAGGTTTCCACTCCGAACGAAGCGGCATAAGCGATTTTTCGGCATGCAGGAGGAGTAAAATCAAGAAAATAATTGGTTTCTACTCCTTTAATCATGTCGGGGCGCCACACTTGGTCGCTTCCTACAATGACGGTTTCCAGTGAAGAGGCCGTCTGTATCAGTTCTTTCTCCGAGCGGAGTGGAGGCGTGCAATGCAGGTGGTTGTGGATGTAACGTTGCATATTGCGGTGCATGACCTGTTTACACAGGCATTGGTATAGACGGGAGCCGAGGTTTTCGTCGGTCCGGTTTCTCTGTCGTTCCAGTACAGTCACTTCATGTCCCTCTTTTCGCAGGAACTCCTGCAGGGCGTATGCTTGCAGAATGCCTCCATAGTTGCAGTGCAGGGGAAGTGTCAGGATACCTGTTCTCATTTTCGTAGATATTTAGTAAAGCCCTTTATTCCCAAGGCTTTGAGCAGTGGGGTACACATCGTTTCCAATCTCTTTGTCAGAGTCGGGCGTGTCAGGGAGGCGACAATCTGCCCGAATGCTTCCTGTTGCCTCCATCTGATAAAGAATTGCTCCCTTTCGGGATGCGGCACCGGACTGTGGCGGATGGCCGGATTATAGGATTCCATGGGGCGATAATCAATAGGGGTATAACAGACGGAAGCATGGATTTGTCGCATTCGTTCAACTCCTTTCGGAGTATGCGCCATTACCAGACTCACCCCTTTGTCATCGGCGCAATAGGATTGGGGAGGCCGTTTCTCGATGCCCCAGCAATCTCCCAAAGTCAGGTCACTGCCTGCGCTGAATCCCCTTCGCGGGCAGGCATGGCAGGAGGGACGGAGATAGAGATTGGCAAAATAACCGGCCATATAAGGATTGGTTTTCCGATTGAAACGGATTTCCTTTTCACTATATCGGAGACAGAAGTCATATTGATTCCATCCGTTTTGTTTGTCGCGGAATGTTACCTGTGTCAGCCGTTCCGGTTCTTGTGCGGTCTTGTACGGGTGCAGGAAACTGGCCCATACCGCCGGACTGGCTACTCCGTGGCATAAGATGTCGAGGGTTATCAGGTGCTGATAGTCCCGGCGCAGGAACGCTTTCAGTCCTGCAATCTGGCATGATACTCCACTGAAGAGCACTTCTCTTCCTTCTTTTAAAAACTGCTCTGCTTGCCGGAAACTGTTCCGCATGTCACTTTGCACATATTTGGAGCCTCTGAAAGCCGATAATCCCTCAAGCGTTTCCGTATAGTCGTGCATTACCCGGAATTCCCTGTCGAAGCGGGCTCCGAATACGACACCGCCGTTTCGGATGGTCTCTTCGGCCAGAGCGGTGAAGAGACCTCCGGAAGAACTCTCCAGGCGAATCTCCTCTTTCCGATGGATAGAGGCGTAGCACTGTATCGGTTCTTGGGGGACACCGGGATGCAGGCAGGGGCATACCCTTTCGCAAAGGCCGCAGTCGGTGCAGTGTTCCGGGTCGGTCACCGGATACAGGAATCCTTCTTCATCTGTTTCCATCCGGATGCACTGCCGGGGACAGACGGAAAGGCAGGCTGTACAGCCGCAGCACTCTTTTTTATGGGAAAGGACAATCATGGTTTCTCGTTTTTACGTATCATGTGACATTCGATGCCCGACAGCTCTGCTGCCAGCTGTGAGTAGGTACTCCGGTGCGAACCTATGATTTGGGCGGTGTGCGACAGTGCCCAAAGTTCCGCAACGCCGGCTTGCATGCCTTTCAGTGAGTTGCGTGACAGTTCGCAGCCGTAAGTCAGTATCCGGTTGCCGAACCGTTTTTTCAATTGCTGCTTGTCTTCTTCCGAGTCGGTGGCCAGATAGAAGTTTATCTGCCCGTTTGCCTCTATCTCTTTTTCAATGGTTTCTATAAAAAGCGAAAGCGGACTCTCGGCTATCGAATAGACATGGTCTGTGCGGCGGAGATGGATTCCGATGGTTTGGGGAGTAAATTCGGCTGTAATTTCTTCTATGCGTGTTTCAATCTCCGGGACGGGATGAAAAAGAGTACGGCAACTTCCCGACGGATAAGGATAAAAGCGCCGGAAGCTGGCTATGTAGGCATCCTTTTTTTCTATCCATTGAGGAAAATCGAAGCGGTTATCCATCAGCAATCGTTCGTCTTCTTCATACATGCAACGACCGAATGCCGCTTTCTGCCAGAGGTGGGGAAGATACAGGTTTTTCCTGCGGGGACGGTCGTAACGGAGCATATCGGATAAGTGGGCTTCCCGGAGGATGATTCTTTCGTCAGGAATAGGCTGGAATAATTGTCTGAACTCACCATTCAGTCCCTGATCTTTGAACCAGACGATGCGTAACGGGGTGTGGCAGGCATGTGCCAGCGATACGCCGGACGCTATGCTCCACAAACGGTTTGCCATTCCTCCTACCGGGACAAGTGTAATCATAATTTCTTTTTAATAAAACGGTTGATTGAATACAGGTCTTTTCCGGACAGCACGGAAAAGCAGGTTAATATAAATGCCGTGTAGATTTTGTGCTGGAACGGATAAATCCGGAAAGCATGATAGAATTCTTTCAAGGCCAGTCTGGGGTTCCGCGCGTAAATGGCCCGTACCATCCGGTTCTTATGCCACCAGGAAACGTAATTTCTTACTCCTTTGCGGTGGCGGGCTGTGGTCAGTAACGCATCAAAACAGGCATTCAGAGGCTCCTCTTCCGAAACCGGACGTCGGTTGCGTCCCGTGTAAATGAGGTGTACCGTTGTGGTGGGTATGAGTGAATAGGCAAAATCGCATTGGGCATGCAGCCGTGCGATGGTAATCAGGTCTTCGCCGCTTTTAATGCCTGCGGGAAACCCTCCTACCCGTTCTATCAGTTCTTTGCGTACGGCAAAGGTGTTCATATTCAACGGAGCATTTGTTCCGGAAGCTATTTCGTAATAGTTGTCTATTATCCCTTCGTTTCCTTGGAAAGGAAGTTTGTCTCTTGGAAATTCGGGCAATGTTTTCGGCCCATCCTCTTTCTGTATGGTATAGCATGTGCTGAACAGTCCGCATGAAGGGAATGTTTCTATTAAATGATGAAGGAGCTCAAGATGATCTGTTTCCCATTCATCATCGGCATCGAGAAAAGCGATATATGGATAAGAGGCATGTGCGATGCCTGTGTTCCGCGCTACGGATACTCCTGCGTTGGGTTGGCTGAGCAGGCGTACCCGGGTGTCGTTGATTTGCCTGACAAGGACCGCGCTCCGGTCGGTGGATCCATCATCCACTACGATGACTTCAAAGTTCCGGAAAGTCTGGGTCAAAACGGAAAGGAGACAACGTTCTATATAAGCTTCCTTGTTCCAGAGCGGAATGACTACGCTAATCATGGCTTGCTTCCTCCTTTCCTTCTATATAGGGCTTATAAAATGTTTCATATTCGTTTTCCATATAGGCATGGCATCCGAATGGCAGTTGTCTGGTGCGTGAAAACAGAAAGGAGGGACGTCCTTCGAATGCAAAGAACATGGCTTCGGAGGTGGTCGCTACCCGCCATTTCAAAGAACTGTCTCCCAGCATGGCGTAGAAGAGGTCTTCGTTTACATTCTCTCCGGACAGAAAGTCTTTCAGGTGATTACGATAACCGAATATTCCGAGAAGGGTAAGCGGCAGCCTGTGAAGAGGCCCTCTGTAACGATAGAATCTCCAGAGCCCTCTGGCATAAAGCACTTTTCCTGTAATGGAAAAAACGTTGATGAATGCCGGAATCCGTCGTAGCGAGAAACCTCCGTTGCCGCTGTTTAAAGGATCTACTTCCTTATTGAGCTTAAGAAAAGGGGCCCCGATGTAGTCGTAGCCTTTCTGGCACCATTTGTCCAGTTGGTCGCTGAAGACATAGGCGTCTAATTGGTAAATGAGCATGTACTCCCATTCGGAGAAACGCTGGTAAAAGGAGCTGGTCAACATGAGCCGGTTGTACCCATGCTGGCTGACAAAGAAACTTTCATCGAAACATTCAATCCGGCAAGCCGCATGTTCTTCTTCAAAAACCTGACGGTAAACGGTCAAATCGAGCGACCGAGGAGATATCAGGCAAAGATCGTGCCGGCTTAGTATGCGGATGCATTGGCGAAGCGATTTCATCTCCTCTTCTGACAGAATCTTTTTGTAAATAGGTATGACGACAATCTTTTTCATTTGAACTGTTTCTTTAAGTATCGGAAGCTCTCTTTCAGTACAACGGCTTTACAAAGATACAAGACTCCTGTGTATAGTGAAACAACTATCGCTATTTTTATACCCAGTCGGAGATAAATGTTTGCTATATCCAATGTGATGAAATAAGCTGTGGCGACAGCTCCCGACGTAATAAGCAGAAACGGGAGGATATCCCGGCATATCAGATTGAAGAGCCGTATGGGAATGCAACGGTGTACGAAATAGTACCAGACGAAGAACCAGAGCAGATTGACCAGCACATAGTTGATGACCATCTGAATCAGTCCGTAGGGATAGGAAAACCATACGACAGCCAGTTGAAGGATATCCAGCACGATGGTGGAACACATGTAGATATTTGATTTTCCATGACTGACGATAACATTGGCGCACAGGTTGTTGATGGGGGTGATAGCTCCCCAGATGCAAAATAATTGCATATAGGGGATACTGGCTGCCCATTTGTCCGTAACGGTGATGAATATGAATTCGCGGGAGACAAGCGCCAATCCCAGCATGCAGGGGAAGACAAGGAATGCGACAAAACGCGTCAGTTTACGAAAAGCCAGTTCCTGCCGTCCGGGGTCGTTGGCCAACTGTGCCAGAACCGGTTGGGAGACATTGTTTACCATGCTCCATACGACGGAATAACCTATATAGCTCCATTTGTATCCTTGTCCGTAATCTCCGGCTTCTTTCGGTGAGTAATATTTACCAATCAAGGGCCCGAATATATTACTGTTGATGGCATTGAAAAGTCCGGTAAACAGTAGCTTGACACTGAAAGGAAACATGCTTCGAAGGGGAGAGAAGCTGAATCGGAAAGCGGGACGCCACGGTGAATAATACCAGCGAAGTCCTGTAGCGATAAATCCTTGTAAGACCATCTGTGCGAACAGACTCCAGTAAGCCATTCCTTGCCAGGCCATGCCTACGGCTGCTATGCCGGAAATCACGAAAGCGGTAATTTCAATTTTAGCCTTTTCTTTAATCATCATATTCTTCACAAGAATGGCATTGTGTACTGTCCCTGTGCTTCCGAACAGAAACCAGAGAAACATGAAGCGTGCCGGGGTGGTAAGGGAGGGGACTCCCAGCCATACGGCAATGTACGGCGCGGCAAAGAAAGAAAGCGCATAGAGTATTGTCCCCATGCCGGTGCTGAACCAGAATACAGCATTGTAGTCTTGGTCCGTGGCGTCTTTCTTGTTGATGAGTGCGGTGGTGAATCCACTGTCTAAAAGAAGGCTGGCGGCCGTTGTAAAGATAATGAGCATGGTAAACATGCCATAGTCCGTCTGGGAGAGTGACCGTGCCAGCATGATACCGAATAGCAGGCTCAGCAATTGCTGGCAGCCATTGCTAATGCCTCCCCAAAAGAGGCCTTTTGCTGTTTTGTCTTTCAGGGATTGTTCTGCCATATCTTATAGGTTGCCTTGTTCGAGATTCATTATTGCCGATGAAAGGGGCTGCGTTGGGCATTCAGTCTCCCAATGCTTTCTGTTCGTCGAGCAGCTCTTTGTGCAGTTGCAATGAATTCCAGTGTATGTTATGTTTGGTGAGGGCCGCCTTAAGCGCCACGTGAAGACGGGCATTCCGAAGCGCGTCCAATACCGTATGGATTTCTTTGGGAAGCAGTTCGCCGAATAATATCATTTCATCGTCGAATACGGCTCCGCAAGCAGGAGCCTCTTTTTTAGAGAAACCGTTGAATCCCGCCAGAGCGCCGATTTGTTCCAGATATTCTTCGGGTTGTATGTGGAGAACACCGATATGTAAGGAGAAACAGACCTTTTCGATCTGTTTCCCTTTCTCATTTTTCAGGTTGTATAATAAAAGCTGTTTCATACCTGTGTCATGCCTTTATTTTACTTCACTTCCCGGCTTCACTTCTTTCAGCAAAGAGGTGACGGCCAAGGTACCGTCGAAGTTCTCCGCACTCAGAATCATGCCTTCGCTTACCAGCCCGTTTTTGAATTGACGTGGAGCTAGGTTGGCGATGAACAACACCTGCTTGCCTACCAACTCTTCCGGTTTGTAATGCTGGGCGATACCGCTTACGATGGTACGGTTCTCCAATCCGTCGGCTATCTTGAACTTCAGCAGCTTTTTCATCTTGGGTACGTTCTCACATTCCAGTACCGTTCCCACACGGATGTCCAGTTTCTCGAACTCTTCAAGGGCAATGACCGGTTTGATCGGGTTGGCTTTATATTGGGCCGCTTCGTTGGCTTTCTTGGTTGCCAACAGTTTGTCTACTTGTGCCTGAATGGTGTCGTCTTCTATCTTCTCAAACAACAGCTCGGCTTTGTTCAACGGATGCCCTTCCGGCAACAGGTCGGTCCGACCGAGTTGGTTCCAGTCGAAAGAGCTCATGTTCAGCATGTGGCGCAGTTTTTTCGAACTGAACGGCAGAAACGGTTCGAAGGCGATGGCCAGATTGGCCACCAGCTGCAATGAAATGTTCAAGATGGTGGCTACCCGGCCCATGTCTGTCTTGGCCAGTTTCCAAGGTTCTGTGTCGGCTAAGTATTTGTTGCCGATGCGTGCCAAGTTCATGGCTTCTTTCTGTGCGTCACGGAATTTGAATACATCCAGTAATTTCTCCACTTCACCTTTTACGTCGGCAAACTCTTTCAGAGTCTCTTTGTCGTAGTCCATCAGTTCGCCCGAGGCGGGAACTTTGCCATCGAAATATTTTTGGGTAAGTACCAATGCCCGGTTTACGAAGTTTCCGTACACGGCTACCAGTTCGTTGTTATTGCGTGCTTGGAAATCTTTCCAGGTAAAGTCATTGTCTTTTGTTTCCGGTGCATTGGCTGTCAGCACGTAGCGCAACACGTCCTGTTTGCCGGGAAAATCGGTCAGATATTCGTGCAACCATACTGCCCAGTTGCGTGAAGTGGAAATCTTGTTCCCTTCCAGGTTCAGGAATTCATTGCTCGGTACATTGTCGGGCAGGATATAGCTTCCTTCCGCTTTCAGCATGGCCGGAAAGACAATGCAGTGGAACACGATGTTGTCTTTTCCGATGAAATGAATCAGACGGGTTTCAGGGTCTTTCCACCACATTTCCCAGTTGCCTTTCTCGGGATGGGCATCGCAGAGTTCTTTGGTATTGGAGATGTAGCCGATAGGTGCGTCAAACCATACATATAGCACTTTTCCTTCGGCTTCTTCTACCGGAACTGGGATTCCCCAGTCGAGATCGCGGCTCACGGCACGGGGTTGCAACCCCATCTCTAACCAGCTCTTGCATTGTCCGTATACGTTGGGACGCCACTCCTTATGCTCTTCCAATATCCATTTTCTCAGCCATCCTTCATGTTTGTCGAGCGGCAGATACCAGTGTTTGGTTTCGCGCATCACCGGCTTGCTTCCGCTGATGGCACTCTTCGGATTAATCAGTTCGGTAGGTGAGAGTGAGGTGCCGCATTTCTCACATTGGTCACCGTAAGCTCCTTCCGCATGGCAATGAGGACACTCGCCTGTGATGTAGCGGTCGGCAAGGAAAGTCTTCGCTTCCTCATCGTAGTACTGTTCGGAGGTACGCTCAATGAACTCTCCTTTATCGTAGAGTGTCCGAAAGAAGTCCGAAGCCAGCTTGTGATGGGTGGGTGAGGTGGTACGTGAATAGACATCGAAAGAGATACCGAACTCCTCGAATGATTTCTTTATCAGGTTGTGGTAACGGTCCACCACATCTTGTGGCGAGACCCCTTCCTTTTTCGCGAGGATAGTGATGGGCACTCCATGTTCATCGGAGCCTCCGATGAACAGTACATCCTCCTTTTTCAGGCGAAGGTAACGGACATAAATGTCTGCCGGAACGTACACTCCGGCCAAGTGACCAATATGTACCGGTCCGTTGGCGTATGGTAGCGCGGACGTAACGGTGGTTCTTTTAAATTTCTTTTCCATGTATAATTGTCTTATTTATTGTTTCTTCGTTTGCTCGGCAAATTTAGATATAAATCTCGATTTATAGGGGTGGAGGAATAAGAAAAAAGTCAAAAGGGACTATCCGCCCCAGTTTTCCCGGTCGAGACTGCGGTAACCGATAGCTTCGGCTATATGGACGGATTGTATTTTCTCCGAGCCCTCCAGGTCGGCGATGGTACGGGCTACTTTCAGGATGCGGTCGTAGGCACGGGCGGAAAGGTTCAGGCGGCTCATGGCCGTTTGCAATAAGGCGAGTCCCTTGCTGTCCGGTTGTCCGTAACGGGCAAGCAGGGCAGAGGTCATTTGTGCGTTGCAGTGGATGCCCGATATTTCCCGATAGCGCTCTTCCTGTATGGAGCGGGCACGGATGACGCGCTCCCTGATTTGTGAACTGGATTCTCCCGGTTGCATGGAGGTGAGCTTCTCGAAAGGGACAGGCGTGATTTCCACTTGTATGTCGATGCGGTCGAGTAGCGGACCGGAGATGCGGTTCAGGTAGCGTTGTACCTGTCCGGGATTGCAGACACAGGGACGGGTAGGGTGGTTGTAATACCCGCATGGGCATGGGTTCATGGAAGCGATAAGCATGAAACTTGCCGGATAGCGGACGGTGTATTTGGCCCTGGAGATGGTGATGTATCGGTCTTCCAAAGGCTGGCGCAACATTTCCAATACGTTTCGACTGAACTCAGGCAGTTCGTCGGCGAAAAGCACTCCATTGTGGGCCAAGCTGATTTCTCCCGGTTGAGGATTGGCTCCTCCACCTACCAAAGCGATGGAAGAACTGGAATGATGCGGGGTGCGGAAAGGACGGTGCGCAATCAGGGAAACGTTTGGTTCCAGTTTGCCGGCAACAGAGTGTATCTTGGTTGTCTCTAAGCTCTCGGAAAGGGACAGAGGAGGAAGAATGGAAGGTAACCGTTTGGCCATCATAGATTTCCCGCTTCCTGGAGGCCCGATCATGATCAGGTTGTGTCCGCCTGCCGCTGCCACTTCCAAGGCTCGTTTTACGTTCTCCTGACCTTTTACATCGGCAAAATCGGCTTCGTAGTGCCCCTGTTGTGCCTGAAACTCCTTGCAGGTGTCCACAAGGGTAGGGGTCAGTTCCCGTTCTCCGTTGAAGAACTCTATCACTTCTTTTATATTCTCGGCACCATAGACAAGGAGATTATTTACTACGGCCGCCTCTTTGGCATTTTGTCGGGGAAGGATGATTCCTTTGAAACCCTGTTCGCGTGCTTTGATGGCAATGGGCAGGGCCCCTTTGATGGGTTGCAGACTGCCGTCCAGGCTGAGCTCTCCGATGATCAGATAATCACTCAGTTTTCGGTCGGATACCACTTTGGAGGCTGCCAGTATGCCGATGGCCAAAGGCAAATCGTAGGAAGAGCCTTCCTTACGGATGTCCGCAGGAGCCATATTGACAACAATCTGGCTGGTAGGGAATTTGTATCCGTTTACCTGCAAGGCGGACAGGATACGTTCGTGACTCTCTTTTACGGCTGAGTCCGGCAGGCCGACCAAAAAGAATTTGATGCCTCTGGAACTGTTTACTTCAATGGTGACAAGTGTGGCGTCAATGCCTTGTACGGCTGCGGCAAAAAGTTTTACGAGCATGGTCTATCTCCTTTTTAGTTTGCTCTTCCGTTCTTTTTCCTGTTTCAGGAGTGCTTCAATGCGGTGGGTCAGTTCCCGGATATCGGCAGATTTGGTCACAATCTTGCGTTGGGGAGTCAGAACAACCACCGTAGGCAGTTTCTCAATTCCGAACTGTTTGACGACGGGGCTTTCCCATCCTTCTCCATCGCAAGCGTGCTCTCCGCTGAGAGTGTCGTTTCTGATGGTGTCTTGCCATCTTTTCTTATCCATGTCCAAAGCAAAGTAGACAAATTCGATATCCTCCTTTTTCAGTTTCTTCCGCAATGCTTTCAGTCCTTCCTGCATTTTCAGACTGGGTTCGTTCCAAGTGGCCCAGAAAGAGAAGACGAGTGCTTTATCCCTGAAATGATAGGAGGTCAGGTTCTCCCCTTTCAGGTTTTTTATTCTGAAACTGGAGACGTATCGGCCTGTGTCTGCTTTGAGGGCATCATCGAGTTTCTTTTGCAGAGACAGAATAAGAGGGTGGTCGTGTAACATGCCACTCATGCTTTCTATGAGGCCGTTCATGCGTTTTAAGTCTGGCTGGGGAGTCTGCACGAAATAGTTGTCGAGCAGGTATACGCTGACTTGTGAGAACGGGTGACTACGTATGAACGAGTCGGCTTCGGCCAGCAGACTGACAGAATCCCGAATATTTCGTATCCGCATTTTAAATTGATTCAGCTCTTCATTGGCCTCTCCGCCTGTGATGCGGATGGAATCGGGCTGTAAGGCATCTCCTTCGATGGTAATTTTCAGCCCTTTGTCCACAAAAAGAGGCAATGTCTCTCCTTGGTTAAAGAGGAGGGTAAGGGGAAGAAGTGTGTCCGTTTCCGCTTTGTATGTGAATTTTTCTTTTTCCAACCGTATCGTATCTATTCGGTCGAACGGTTTTTGGGTTCCGAGCAAATACAGTTCTTTTCCGGTTACATTTTTCAGGTTCCCTTCCAAAGTGAATACCTTGGTGGAACGCTGACAGCTGCCTGCCATAAAAAGAAACAGGCATAAAAGAGGTATGAAGCCTTTGGTGTAGCGTATCATGTTTGGGTTAATTCTTTGGTTATTCGGCAAAGATAGGCAGGCACTTGTCACCCCGGTTTCGGATGATTATAGGATTTCAGGCTGTCCGTTGTTGCCTATTTTCACTTATGGGGCAAAGATACGCACATAAATCTACTTTCCAATATATTTGAGTAAGTTTTTATCTTTCCTGTAAACGATGAACTCAAGAACATTGCACAGGTGGAGCATTCAAGACACAGGTCGTCCGACAACTTCATTGTCAACTAATTGGGGGTATAACTATGGTTGCTTCCTTTTTTTCTGCATGGGGATGGCAGTACCTGCCAACCTATATGAATCGCCCATGTTATGGATGTGTTTTATCTGTTTCTTGCATCTCCGTTTACCGTCCAGCGAACGCTGGACGGTCCATGCAGATAGGTGCATCGGCTTTCGCAGCTATCTAACTTCACCGTCCAGCGGACTGTTGGACGGTGAACGGTGCTTACTTGTTATTGCTATGTAACCATCTTCCCTGTGTCTTTAATATACTTGCTTTGGATTTGAGTATGCCGTTGTTAATCCACTGTACAACGGTGCTTTGACAATTTTATCGTGGACATACTGGGGGCATTGCTGCTTATTGTATGTTTCCCAAAAAGCCAAGTATCAATGTACTACGTACTTGTGGACACACAACTTGCATTATTCTGAATTCATCGATTCACATTAAATAAAAGCTTTTGCAAGGAGAAATATTTTTTTTCTTTACAGTTAAGTGATATAACGATGTACTGAAGTCCAGTTTGGTAAGCTTTATTCTTTGGGTTGGATACGCCACTCTTAAATAATAAGAGAGGATAAATGTGAAAGAGGGGTATCAATTGTGTTTTTATATATGCTATTGCTCTACGGGATTTACACCGTAAAGCAATAGCATATAGTTATCTGTTTATTTAAGAAGGTCTATGAAGCTGGAGTTGGTTGCATATTTGGCAAACTCCAAGTCTGTCGCAGCTTTCTTTGCGATAGACGGGTCTTTGGCGATGGCGCTCTTCAAGTTGCTGATTATCATGTTAGCGTTATTGGTGCGCGCACCGATAATCGCATTCAGGTAATCCGTGTAGGCATCAGCATTCTTCACACTGCTCAGCGTGTTCTTGGCTTTGTTATAGTCTTTCGTCAGAATCTGAGCCAACGCAGCGCTGTTTGTCTTGGTATCGCCGAATGCATTGGCAGCTCTTTCGTACTGGCCGTTTGCGATGTAGAAGTTACCGAGAGCCTCGTTCAGCGTCTTGGCACCGGAACCTTTTGCCAGATAAGTCTCGGCGGTAGCCTTGTCACCTTTAATCAGTGAGATGAGACCTAAGTTTGTATTCGCCTCCGCTGATGACGGGCTGAGTTGAAGCGCTTTCTTGAAATAAGATTCGGCAGCATTCATGTCGCCTGCCTGATAAGCCAGTTCGCCCAAATTGTTGTAAGCACGGTAATCGTTGGGGAACAACTGGGTTGTCTTATTGTACATGGCTTCTTTGTCGGCAGCTTTTTCTACTAGGGTAGCACCGTAAAGAAGTTCTTCGTTGTTCAGTGATTTCGCGTCGCTTGAGAACGCTTCCAGAATTTCGTCGTCGGAACGTCCTATCAGCTGATAGTTCAGCGTAAGGCGTGCACGGCGCAGCTGCGGAAGAATCTCATCAGCCAAATCTTTGTAAACAGAAGAGATGTTCTTGATTTCAGTCTCCCTTTGCTCCGGATCTTGATACATGGAAAGAACACGAAGGATAAGGTCTTTATCCTGTATGTTCGATTTAGATACCAGTTCTTGGAAACCTTCCCAGTCTTGTGCCGTATACTTAGAGTCTACGTTTGTTTCGATTTTCTCCTTTTTTAATTGTTTGTTTACATAGTTGGTCGCGTTTTTCTCACGCTGTTCGGCCAGTTTGTCGTTCAGGTCGTAGCCACCGTCAGGAGAAGCGTAAGCGCTTACTTCGATATTTTCCATCAATTTTCCTTTCTGGTCGGCATTCACCTCTTTCACCATGGCGTTGAACTCTTTGATGATGTCGGAGTTCAGTTCTTTGGCACGGAGATCTGCCTGTTGGATAAGGAACATGATGTTGGCATGCTTAGCCTGTTTGATGACATGCTGGAAAGCGTCTTCGGCATTGGCTAGGTTAGCGTTCGTCAATGTGTTCTTTACCAATTCGGAGGTGGCAATGACACCATCAGCCACTTTCACGGCAGGGATACTTATCGTCTTCTTTCCCACTTGCGCGTTGAATTCGAGATATAATTCCGATTTGGCCATTTCCGGAACATAATCGAAAGAGTTTTTCATGGTGTAGTTGCCACCGGTTTTGTAGTAGATGGTCTGGTTGTTGCCTTCCACTTTCTCTCCTTGGAATGTCATGGGCTGTCCTTTGGCTTCTCCGCCATTCCATTTCAATACCGGAGTCACGGTGACTACTGCTTTTTTCTTGAGATACTTTTCAGGGAACTTTCCGTTAATGGTAACGGGAACTTTACCGCCAACAGCTTCCAAAACCTGAGGAGTTGTTGTGAAGTAATCCGATGACAATTCACCCATCTTGCTGCTGCAAGATGCGAATACAAACATAACTGCCATAAGTGATGGCCAATACAATTTTCTAATCATGTCATTAAGTGTTATATGTTTTATAATTTTATAAATGTACTTCAAGCTCAAGATTCTGCAAAGATAGAAATTCTGTGCACATGATAAACAGCTTAAAGAGAATTTTTTAATATTTAAGACTCTTTCCCCTTTTACATCTTTACGTTGATTATTTGTCGAAGGAAGTCTGTTGCTGTTTCTCCCGATATCGGATATTCCGCGGGTGGTGTTCGATGATTTCGCTGCGCAACCTGTTGCGGTCGATATGGGTATAGATTTCGGTGGTGGTAATGCTCTCGTGTCCCAACATGCATTGTATGGCTCGCAGGTTGGCGCCTCCTTCCAACAGGTGAGTGGCGAAAGAGTGGCGGAACGTATGCGGACTGACCGTCTTGTGGATACCTGCCAAGGCCGTTTGCTCCTTGATGATGTGGAAGACCATGATGCGCGAAAGGTGAGTGCGGCGGCGGAAGCTCAGGAATACAAAGTCCTCGTGGCCGGGCTTGGGCGTGAGGAGGTTCCTCTCTTCGAAATAGCGTTCCAATTCATTGATGGCGCAGGATGAGATAGGTACTAAACGCTGTTTGTTTCCCTTTCCCTCTACCTTGATGAAGCCCTCTTGCAAATAGAGGTCGGAGAGTTTCAGATTGCAAAGCTCCGATACCCGTAATCCGCAGCTATATAGTACTTCCAGCATGGCTCGATTGCGCTGTCCCTCCTGCTGGCTCAAGTCGATGGTGGAGAGAATGGCGTCTATCTCTTCAACGGTCAGGACATCGGGTATCTTGAAACCTATTTTGGGTGATTCGAGCAATTCGGTCGGATCGGTTTGAATATAATCCTCCAGTATGAGATATTTATAGAAAGAGCGGATGCCGGACAGAATGCGTGCTTGGGAACGGGGATGAATACCGATATCGTGCAGTCCGGAAGCGAAATGGTGCAAATCGTCTGGTGTCACCTCCAGCAGGTCAATGTTTTCGAGCGTTATGTATGCGTTCAATTTGTCTAAATCGGTCATGTAAGCATCGATCGTGTTGTCGGATAACGATTTTTCCAGCTTTAAATACTGCTTGTATTTCCGAAAGATCGTATTGTTTTTATCCTTGTTGGCTCTTTTTTCGTTAAGTTCCATTCTTTTTTTCTACCTTTGTACCCAAATTCTTTACAAAGATACGATAAACATTCAAAAGAACGCGTATGATGAGAATACAAATTATAAATGGCCCTAATATTAATCTGTTGGGCAAGCGTGAACCTTCTATTTACGGTGCTGTTTCATTTGAAGATTATCTGGTTACTTTACGGAATATGTACCCTCAGGTGGAGATTACTTATTTCCAGTCTAATGTGGAAGGTGAGATGATTGATAAACTGCATGAAATCGGATTCGATTATGACGGGATTGTATTGAATGCCGGCGCATATACCCACACCTCCATCGCTTTGCAGGATGCCTTGCGCGCCATTCCGGCTCCGGTGGTAGAAGTACACATTTCCAATGTGCACAAGCGGGAGGAGTTCCGTCATAAATCGATGATTTCGTGCGCATGCCTTGGTGTGATTTGCGGGTTTGGACTGAATTCCTACCGGTTAGGGATAGAGGCCCTTTTGGATCATCATAAAGGAGAGAGATAATCATAAAACTGAAGTTTGGCAGGTGAGGAGCTTTAGGGTGCGCGAAGTAGGGCGGACGGAATGTTTCGAATCTGAATTTGCCAAATGTGAATAATTTAAGGTAAAGCTTATGTTACTAAAACAAACAAAGATTGTGGCGTCTGTTTCCGATGAGCGCTGCGAGGTGGATTTTATTCAGGCATTGTTCAATGCCGGTATGAACGTAGTACGGATGAATACGGCTCATGCCAGTCGCGAGGGCTTTGAGAAACTGATTGCCAATGTACGTACGGTGTCTAATCGTATTGCCATATTGATGGATACAAAAGGTCCGGAAGTGCGGACTACTCCTTTGACCGGAGAGCCTATTCCTTTTCAGATAGGCGACAAGGTAAAAGTGGTGGGAGATCCGGATAGGAGAACCACACGTGACTGTATCTCGGTTACTTACCCTCGTTTTGCGCATGATTTAAGTGTTGGGGAGAATATCCTGATAGATGACGGCGATTTGGATCTGAAGGTGGTGGATAAAACGGATGATACTTTGTTTTGCGAGGTGCAGAATGAAGCTATCTTGGGAAACCGGAAAAGTGTGAATGTACCTGGAGTACGTATCAATCTGCCTTCTTTGACGGAGAAAGACCGTAATAACATACTATATGCCATAGAGAAAGATATTGATTTCATTGCTCACTCGTTTGTACGCAACAAACAGGATGTACTGGATATCCGGGAAATCCTCGATGCTCATCATAGCAATATCAAGATTATTGCGAAGATAGAGAATCAGGAGGGTGTGGACAATATCGATGAAATATTGGAGGTAGCCGATGGAGTGATGGTAGCCCGGGGAGATTTGGGTATCGAGGTACCGCAGGAATGTATTCCGGGCATACAGCGTATCCTGATTCGTAAATGTGTGATGGCGCGTAAACCGGTTATCGTGGCCACTCAGATGTTGCATACGATGATTAATAATCCGCGTCCTACCCGCGCGGAAGTGACGGATATAGCCAACGCTATATATTACCGTACGGATGCTTTGATGCTGAGCGGTGAAACGGCATACGGGAAATATCCGGTGGAGGCTGTCCGTACGATGACTACTATAGCGGCTCAGGCTGAAAAAGATAAACTGGCGGAGAACAACATACGCATTCCGTTGGAGGATAAATGCGATGTCACCGACTTCCTGGCCAAGCAGGCCGTGAAGGCTACGGCTAAAATGAATATCCGTGCCATTATTACGGATAGTTACAGTGGACGCACGGCTCGCAGCCTGGCGGCGTTCAGGGGACGCTATCCGGTGTTGGCCATTTGCTATAATGAGAAGACCATGCGCCATCTGGCCCTTTCGTACGGTGTGGAGGCTATTTATATGCCTGAACTGGCCAACGGACAGGAATATTACTTTGCCGCATTGCGCAAGTTGTTGAAAGACGGAGTGATTAAGGAGGATGAAATGGTGGCTTACCTGAGCGGTGGAAAAGCGCAGACACATACGTCGTTCCTTGAAATCAATGTAGTGAGTGATGTGTTGAAATATGCCGAGTCTAGAGAGTATATTTTGCCGAACGAAAAGAGATATTTATAGTTGCGTGACACGTTTCGGGTGTAAGGGCATGGTTTGGGCCTCTCACCCGGAGGGAAGCGTTGCCGGGCAGTGGCGGATTGTGAAGTCGAAAAATGACAGGAGAAAAAACAGGGCGTGACGAATCGGGGTAAAAGTTTTGATTTTGGAGCAGGTAGCATGGAAGAAACACCATCAATTGACGAATACATTTTACAGCATATCGATGAGGAAGGAACCTATTTGAAGGCGCTTTATCGGGATACGCATGTGAAGTTGCTGCGCCCGCGCATGGCTTCGGGACATTTGCAGGGACGGATGTTGAAGATGTTTGTCCGGATGGTTCGTCCCCGGCAGGTTCTCGAAATCGGTACGTATAGCGGATATTCCGCTCTTTGTCTGGCTGAAGGACTGGAAGAGGGAGCCATGCTTCATACTTTTGAGATTAACGATGAGCAGGAGGACTTCACCCGTCCGTGGATAGATCGTTCGGAATATGCCGACAAGATAAAGTTTTATATAGGAGATGCGCTGGAAATCGTCCCGTCGATGGATGTGGAGTTTGATCTGGTTTTTGTGGATGGAGATAAGCGTAAATACATAGAATATTATGAGATGGTGCTAACGAAATTGTCCTCCGGAGGATATATCATTGCGGATAACACGCTTTGGAACGGATATGTGTTGGAAACCCCTCGTCCTACCGATCGGCAGACCATCGGTATCAGAGCGTTTAACGATTGGGTAGCGGCTGACAGTCGGGTGGAGAAGGTGATTCTCCCGTTGCGCGACGGGTTGACCATTATCCGGAAGAAATAGCTCTCATGCGGATCGGGCAGGCTACTTGGAGCGGAGCCCGTGAAGCGGTCTTCCGAATAGGTCTCTGCAAAGTGGAAATGGTGAAGGAGAAGGCACGCATTTGAATTTGAATAAACAAACTAAAACCAAAAAGAATATGGAAACAACGAGACAAAATAAGATTTCCCGTTTGATTCAGAAAGAGTTGAGCGAGATATTTCTGCTTCAGACGAAGGCTATGAACGGTGTCCTGGTGTCTGTCAGCGCGGTTCGTATCAGTCCGGACCTGAGTATGGCGCGCGTGTATCTGAGCGTGTTCCCCTCGAACCGTAACGAGGAGATTGTAAAGAATATCAATGCAAACATGAAGTCGATCCGTTACGAACTGGGTACCCGGATACGCTATCAGTTGCGCATCATTCCGGAACTGAAGTTCTTTGTAGACGATTCGTTGGACTACCTTGAAAAGATTGATGAACTTTTAAAAAAGTGAACCTCCCTTTTTATATAGCTAAAAGATACTTGTTCTCGAAAAAGTCGCACAATGCGATAAACATTATTTCGGGAATCTCGGTATGCGGCGTGGCATTGGCTACGCTTGCTTTGGTTTGTACCCTTTCCGTTTTCAATGGTTTTCGGGAATTGGTGGCCACCTTTTTTACGGCATTCGATCCGGAACTGAAAGTGATGGCAGTCAAGGGAAAAGTATTTGATGCGCAGGATGAACGGATAGCCCGTTTGCGTACCTTACCCGGTGTGGAAGTCTTTACCGAAGCGTTGGAGGAAAATGCCATGCTTCAATATAAGGGCAAGCAGGCGATGGTCGTCATAAAGGGGGTGGAAGATAATTTTGAAGAGCTGACAGCCATTGACAGCATCCTTTACGGGAACGGGAAGTTTAGATTGCATGACGAGGTGGCAGACTACGGAGTGATGGGCATTCAGCTGGTTTCGGTGTTGGGGTCGGGCATTGCTTTTGTCGATCCGGTGGAGGTCTATGCGCCCAAGAGAGGGGAGAAGGTCAATATGGCCAATCCGTCGGCCGCTTTCACACAGGAGTATCTTTTTTCTCCGGAAGTGGTATTTGCCGTCAACCAGCAAAAGTATGATGCTTCGTATGTGCTTACCTCGCTCGATTTTGCCCGCCGTCTCTTTGGCTATGAGACTGAAGTCTCTTCCGTAGAGTTGAAATTGGAACCCGGACAGGACTTGGAAAGGATGAAGGGGGAAATCAGGCGGATAGTGGGAGATGATTTCATGGTGATGGACCGGTATGAGCAGCAGGCGGATGTGTTTCGCATCATGGAGATAGAAAAGCTGATTTCTTACTTTTTCCTTACGTTTATATTGGTGATAGCCTGTTTCAACGTGATAGGTTCCCTGTCGATGTTGATTATCGATAAGAAGCAGGATGTACGGACCTTGCGTAATCTGGGGGCGGACGACCGGATTATCGTACGCGTTTTTCTGTTCGAAGGCCGGATGATATCCCTTTTCGGCGCGCTTATCGGTATAGCTTTAGGATTGTTGCTTTGTTTCATCCAGCAGCATTTCGGAGTAATTACCTTGGGCGCTACGGCCGACAGTTTTGTGGTCAATGCCTATCCGGTAAGTGTTCATTGGCAGGATGTCCTGCTCGTTTTTGTCACGGTATTGTGCACCGGATTCTTGGCTGTATGGTATCCGGTGCGTTACCTGAGCCGGCGACTGTTGGGGCAGCCGGATAAAATATAGCTATATGTGAGTATTTAAACAATGGAACACTCCCTTTTTCTTTTGCGGCTGTGGAGTGTGATGAGGCTGTTCGGGTTCGTTGGAAAGGCGTGTCTGAAGGCTTGGGAATGGTTGGGGCGGCGGAAAAGGGCCCCTTGGTGTCATGACAATCGGATAACGGATGAGGCAGCGGCCGGACGGTGAGGGAGGCAGTCAGCGGATAACCATTGCGATGCCTGTTGGATGACTGTTGCAACAGGAATTGAATAACTATTGCAACAGTTGTAGCAAGGCGTATGCAACGGTTGTTGCAAGGCGTATGCGACGACTGTCGCAACCGTATGGAGCCGGTCGTGGCGTTGGTAGACGCCTGATGAGGCCTCCCATACATATTTGTCCTCTTTTCTCATAGGCGGGATACTCCTGAATAGAGCGGTGCTATCGGTGTAGGGAGAAATATTATTTCAAGTCTGAAAGGGGATCGCTTATGCGCATTCGTACTTGTTTTATTTCGAACTCACGTCATAATGCATTGGTAGTTGGAAGGTGTAAGAAAGCGGATTAGATACTTAGAAAATAATTTATTGTTAAAATGTTATGGCTTTTTTATGAAAAATTATTGCGTTTGGCATTTTTTGTTTATTTTTGCCGAGAATTAAAGTGCGCATTGGATAAGTACGCCTCATGTGAAACGGGAAAGTATCCATTTAAAAGCGATTGCTTAAAACATTTTAGTTCCTATATGCGTTATTAATGAGAGTTGATGGCAATATAATTGAATAGTGATTTATTAATAGAAAGAAGTATGAAAAAGTTAATGATTGCACTAGCTGTGGCTAGTTTGTCTACTGTTGCTTTGGCTCAGGAGACTGTCGGAGTTGCTGAAGTACCTACCGAGAAGTACAGTGTCTCAACAAACTCATTTTGGAGCAATTGGTTCTTGTCTGTTGGCGGTGATTATATCACTACTTCTCCGCGTGGGGAAGATTGGAGCCTGTTGAAAGGTAAAAACAGCCAGTTCGGTGTGAATGTAGCTTTAGGCAAATGGTTCACTCCTGGTTTGGGATTGCGTTTCAAATATAATACTTGGAAAGGTAAGTATGAAGATGAGAAATTCAATTTGCAGATGTTCCGTTTGGACGCTATGTTCAATTTGAGTAACATGCTTTGTGGTTATAGCGATACACGTGTATGGAACGTTATTCCTTTCCTTGGATTCGGTGACGTGAAAAGCAGAGGTATGGCTTATGATTTTGGTTTGCAATCAAGTTGGAGACTGAGCAAACGTATGAATGTCTTTGCGGAGGCTTCATTTGCATTGGCTGATAAGCATGGTAAGGTATTTAAGTTTAAAAATAGCTATGATAAATTCGTTGATTTGTCTGTTGGCTTGGCTTTCAACCTTGGAAGCACGGGTTTCAAGAAAACTCCGGACGTAGACGCTTTGATGGCTTTGAATGCAGCTCAGCTTGATGCCTTGAATTCTGCTTTGGCTGCTCAACAGGCAGAAAATGCGAAGTTGAAATCTGATTTGGCTAAAAAGCCAAAAGAAGTTGTCAAGACTAATACTGTAAAAGAAATTCTTGCAGCTCCTCAATCCGTATTCTTCAACATCGGTTCTTCTCAGATTGCATCTAAGAAAGAAATCGTTAACCTCCAGGCTTTGGCTGATATGGTGAAAGAGACAAGTGCTAAGTTGAGAATTACCGGTTATGCTGACAGTGCGACAGGTAGCGCAGCTTACAACCAGACTTTGAGTGAGAAGCGTGCCAACAGAGTGGCTGACGAGCTGGTTAAATTAGGTGTAAGCCGTGATAATCTGATTGTTGAAGGTAAGGGTGGCGTAGCTACTTTGAAACCGAACTCATATAACCGTCGCGTTATCATTGAAGCTGAATAATTATTGCTCTTAATTAGAACTATAGAAGAGGCTGTCTCAAAGTGAAGTGCACCCCAAAAGTTAGACATAAAACTTTTGGGGTGTTTTTTATGAAATACGGTTACGAACAAAGATCCGTCATCGTTGACCGTGTAAAACAAGGCGCGGCAATAGCTCACTTGTATACAAAGGTGAGGTTGGCAAGATAGCCCCAAACATGATAGGCTGGGATTTTACGGCAGAAGCCCCAAACCGCAAATGGGCAACAGATGTAACACGGATAAAAATCGGTTCTGTCAAACTTTATCTTTCTCCGATATTGGATATATTCAACGGCGAGATAATATCATACAACATCTCCCGGAAACCAAAATATGGAACAGATATGCGATATGTTGGATAAAGCGTTCACAAGGTTCGATAGTCTTGACGGACTTATACTCCATTCTGATCAAGGATGGCAATGCCGGCACTATGGCTATCGCAAGCGTCTTGAAGAACATCATATAGTGCAAAGCATGTCCCGTAAGGGCAACTGCCTTGACAACGCTATGGCGGAGGATCTCTTTGGGATTATGAAGTCGGAACGTTTATATGCCGAAAATTTTGAATCGGCACCAACCTTTATAAAGGCTTTGGATAACTATATCGAATATTATAAATAATAAAAGAATCAAAAACCGGTTAAATGGAAAGAGTCCGGTACAATACCGAACTCTTTCTATTACGGGATAATGTTTAACATATTCAACTTTTTGGGGTCACTTCAAGTCTTATTTTGAGACAGCCTCATGAGAATCGATTGTGAAATAGAATGTTTATTTAATTACTTGTTGGTGGGGTCCAGTCTAATGTCAGCGGAGCGCTGACGTTGTTCGGATTTTGTTCCAGTAAGGTGTTGGAACTGATGTCTCCGGAAGGAATCTTCCACAACCAGCTCTTGGTAGGTTTGTGCGTCATCGGATAGCTAAAGAATACTTTCTGGCGAGAAGTCTCCATGCCTGGTACTAATTCAATATTCTGTTTCCATATTTGGTAACTTCTGTTGGCAACCTTTTCCACTCTGTCACCTAATACGCCTTTACGAAGCTCATCGAAATAGATTTTACCTTCACCCACGAATTCCCATATACGTTCCTGTAAAATGGCATCATCCATCTCTTTCTGCCCCATGGCAGGCAGAGGATCCAACCCGGCACGGGTATGTACCTCATTCAGTTCTGCCAATCCATCACCAGCTTGCAGTAAGTTTGCTGCTTCTGCATAGTTGAGTAAGACCTCGGCATAGCGTAATTGTGGGAAGTTGACTGCGGCAAGTTCATTTTGTGTAGCCACATCTGCCCATGGGTCTATGTATTTAGCATTGATAAGCGTTGTGAGGGAATATTTATCTTCGCAAAGATATGGTTTACCATCGGAGCCATTCCATGTCTCTGTTTCCAAATCATAAGCATAGTGTATGTCATTCTTATTAGTAAATTCCGTCAAAAGTATATTGCGGCGTTCATCTTTGGCATTGTATGATTTGTATACATCCGTAGTAGGTCCAAAGCGGCAATAGTAAGCTCCTGCAACTACCTTGCCATCTTTCTTCATACCGCCATAGATACCAAAGTCGGTGCTCATGCCATTATTGTTATCTTTGCCATTATAATATTGGAGTTCAAAAATGGATTCTTTGTTGTTTTTAGCATCCTTGTTGTTCCAATACCACAAGTCATCATAAGATTTCACTAATTCATATTTATCTTTCTTGGCTTCGTCAATCACGTAACCGCTGTATTGTTTACTTAAAAGCAATTCATCTTTGTTGGCAGCCAAGTTATCTTCGTTGTCGATGGTAGCTTTATAGAGGTAAGCTTCACCCAGCAGAGCATGGCAGGCACTCTTATTGGCACGCCAATTTTCGTAACCGCTGGTTCCTTTATAAGGAAGCAATCCATCGGCATCCTTCAAATCTTGAAAAATGCGTTCCCATACTTCCGCTACCGTAGCACGAGGTACTTTTAATCCGTTAAGTCCTTCGGTATATTCCAGAGGAATGGGACAACCGCCATAGATGCGTACGATATGATAAAGCGAGTAAGCACGCAGGAAAAGAGCCTGACCTTTAATCCAGTTCTTTTTTGTTCCATCCATCTCTATACTTTCTACACGGCCCAATACGATATTTGCATTGTTGATGGTGGCAAAACCCTTATTCCATACATCGGAGAATGTGTTGTTGATATTGTCCATATCCGACCATGTGTTGCGATAGTGATTCTGAGACTCTTTACGGTAATTCGCTTCACCTACATCGGTCAATATTTCCAATGGGGCAATATAATTACGTGCACTACCCGCCATATTGCGGTATGCATGGTAAGTGTTGTTTAATGCAGCATTGATATCTCCTTCAGTCTTATAGAAGTTATCTGGGTCGATGAACGTGTATGGATTTTCATCCAAATCGGTACAGCCGATGTACATTGTGGCAGTTAAAGCCATGGTACCGAAGACTGTATATTTCTTTAATTGTGATAATATTGTATTCATAGATAATTTTTTGTTTTATAAATTAGAATTTTGCGCTTACGCCAAACAGAATGCTTTTCCCCCATGGGTTGCTGACATCACCATTCTCAGGATTGTAACCATTGGTTGTAGACTTGGTAAAGAAGTTCTGGAAATTCAACTTGAATGTGAGTTTCTTCACGGTCTTGATGTTGACCAATGAGGTAAAATCGTAGCTCAATTGAATGTTTTTCAGAATGAAATAGTACCAGTCTGCATTGGTACGGCTACTTAATAAGCCATTAAATCCTTTGCGTGGAAGATTGCCGGTCGGATTTTCCGGGCTCCATTTATCGTGGTATGCATCTTTGCTGATCCATCCGAGCAATCCACCTACTGAATTTTCTGCTTGCAACAAGTAATTGCCGTTATCGGTTTGTCCTGAAGTGTTAGTGGCGTAACCCATGGCTGCACGATGATTAGCTTCGGCACCTGCTACAGAAGCGTAGTCCCAAGCACCTTGTCCGTAAATATCAAGTTTGAAATCTTTGTATTGTGCGCCGATATTAAAACCGTAGTAATATTTTGGTTCGGTGGAACCTAAGCAAATATAGTCTTCTGTGCTTAACGTACCGTCGTTATTACGATCCCAGAACATTTCATCACCCAATTGTGCACCGGAAGCGTAAGAAGGAAGTTGTGCTTTATAAGCATCCAATTGCTCCTGCGTTTTGATAATACCTAATGACTTGTAAGCCCATACTGAATTGACAGGATATCCTTCTTTCAGATAGCTACCGATACCGCTGTTTTTACCGCTGTTCAGCTCTTTGTCTTCATGTTCGTTCAACTCTTTAATTTTGTTGGTGCTGTATGTAAAGTTTACAGAGGCGTTCACTGCCCAATCTTTGTTCTTGTAGATGTCACTGCCTATGGTCAATTCGATACCGTGATTCCCTACTTTTCCCACATTGCTCATTACAGAGCTGAAACCAGAGGTTGAAGGAATTGGGGTATCGTAAAGCAAGTCATTAGTGGTACGTTTGTAGTAGTCGAAATTGATATTTAGACGATTCCATAATGTTAAGTCAAAACCTAAGTCAATCTGTGTGGTACGTTCCCATTTCAAATCGGGGTTGCCTACCGATTCACCGTATCCCGGTAATAAGGTGTTACCATCAGAATAGCCGTATTTGGTACCGCTCGCAAGTTGTGCAAGCGATTTATAGTTACCAATCTCTTGGTTACCGGTGATACCGTAGCTTCCGCGAATCTTCAAGTCTGTAATAATAGGATTGTCTTTTAGAAAGTCTTCTTCCGTTACACGCCAAGCCAAACCTACAGATGGGAAGAGTCCCCATTTGTTGTTCTTACCGAAACGTGAAGAACCATCGTAACGAGCTGTAGCTGTCAGCAAATATTTATCGTTGTAAGCGTAAGTGATACGTCCGGTGAAAGAAATCAGTTTGTTGCCATAGATATCACTACCATAATTGTTCAACTCTTTTCCGTCTATTTTCCATGCGCCGAGCAAATCGTTGTCGAATGCTTTGGAGGAGACATTGAGGCTTTCGTACTTGTAATCCTGATAAGAATATACACCGGTTGCAGTGAAACGATGTCCGCCCCATTGATTCTTGTAAGTGATAATGTGATCCATCAGTTTACTGCGACCTTTGCCCCAAGCATGGCTTCCGGAACCTGTTCCGGTTTGGTCGATGATGGCGGCGGCGGTTTGCGAAGTTCTGTATTCGTATTTGCGTGTATTCTTTAAATCATATCCAATACTGAGCTTGTAGCTCAAGTGTTCGTTAAAAGCGACTTCTGCAAAGAAATTGCCCAAGAAACGAGTACTGTTGCGACGGTCGGTGGTAGCGGCAATGTCAGCTACCGGATTGAATTTAGCAGCACCATTGATGGCATTCCATGAGCCGTCTTCGTTCTTAACCGGTTCAGTTGGAGATCCTGTACGGAACAATTCACTGGTGGCATTGTTGAACACATTTTGTTTTGACGTGGTGAATTGGATGCTTGAACCTACGGTCAACCAGCTGTTGAACTGGTGTTGTAAGTTGCTATGGATAGAATATTTTTCAAATCCTTGCGCTTCAATCAAACCTTCCTGATCATAGTAACCAGCTGAAATCATGTAGCTTGTACCGTTGCTGTTCCCATCGAATGATATGCTATAATCTTGAGTGAAAGCTGAACTTTGGATGATTTCTCTCTGCCAGTCGGTATACACTCCGTTGGCAGGAGCCTGCTGACCAGTGTAATCAAGCCAGTCTTGTCCGCTGATAAGGTCAACCAGACGATCACGCATCTGAATACCTGCATTTAAATTAATAATACAGTTCTTTATTCCTTTAGAACCCTTTTTCGTAGTAATCATGATGACACCGTTCGCACCACGCGAACCATAGATAGCTGTGGAAGATGCGTCTTTCAATACTTCCATGGATTCGATATCGGCGGGATTGATATCATTCAAATCACCATCCATCAAAGGAAAACCGTCTACTACATAAAGAGGTTCATTGCTTGCATTAATAGAACCTGTACCACGTACACGGACCGTGGGTGCCGCCCCAGGCTGGTTATTTGTAAACACCGCTACGCCTGAAGACTTTCCTTGTAAAGAAGCCAACGGGCTGGAAGCTACGGTAGCGGTGATGGCATCGGTCTTCAATTGGGTGGCTGATCCTGTTAAATCACTTTTTTTCATCGTACCGTAACCTACGACCACCACTTCGTCAAGCAATTCAGTGTCTTCTTTCAAAACGATTTTAAGAGGTGCTGAATCAGCTTTGACGTTTTGAGTGACATATCCTACATACGAAATGACCAAGGTGGATTTAGCTGGTGCGTTCAAAGTGAAATTTCCATCGAAGTCAGTTACCGTACCGTTAGTCGTACCCTTTACAACCACACTGGCACCAATAATAGGTTCGCCTGCTGAGTCGATAACGTTTCCTGTTATCTTCTTTTGGGCATAAGTGAACACTGATATTCCTAATATACATATTAGAAGAAATATCTTCTTAGAGAATGTTGTGTTCACATGTTTGTTCCAATTTACCTTTTTCATGTTGTTCTTATTTTATCAGTTTTACGATTCGTCACAATTTGGTAAGTTCGGATAGGACTTATTATATTGATTGAGATAATATTTATGTACTTATGTTACGTAGAACAGATGGATATTTGAAAACTTATCTTTCTGAATTTCAATAAGAAACTTAAGTCTCGGGAGAAAACGAGTGATGTTAAAAAAATATAATAACGAGAAAGTAAATGATACAAAAAACAAAACTTTTATATATTTGTTCACAAATAGAATGAAAGTATATTGCGCTTGAATGACAAGCTTATGGGAACCCTTTAATTTTTGGAAGTCCTATCCGAACTTACCAAATTGTGACGAATCGTAAAACTGATAAAAAACAATACTTCGGTAAATTTTCATTGAGGATTTAAAAGTCGTACATCTGTACGTTAAACATAGAAGGGGCTAAAATGGTTTTAGCGAACTATTGTTTGTTAAACATGGATTTATTCTAAGTCACGTGAGTTCGACGAATTTTAATTGTCTGTAATTTGTTGATTAGTGAAATGATTGCTCCCCTTTTTTCTGCGTGGGGATGGCAGTACCAGCCAACCTATATGAATCGCCTTTGTTATGGATGTGTTTTGTTTGTTTCATGTATTTCCGTTCACCGTCCAGCGGCCGCTGGACGGTCCATGCAGATAGGTGCATCGGCTTTCGCAGCTATCTAACTTCACCGTCCAGCGTACTGTTGGACGG